>JAWOCO010000275.1:0-4183 GCA_046483765.1 Alkalispirochaeta sp.
GTGCCGAGGGAGCTCCCCGGCGGAGTCTTGCCGACTCCGCCTATCGCAGCGGTACCGCGTACCAGGCGGCGGCAACCCTATCGGGGTGGCTGTCGCCCTCCCAGCAGGAGCAGCTGCGGCGCGCGTTCGGAACTCGTCGGTGGGAACAGATCTTCGACCACGGCCTACGGCGGTCCACCGGCGTTACCGCAGCGGGAGGTACCGCAGCCGGGGGCGCTGTGCCCGGCGCGGCGGGCGTCGTCGCCTCGCGGCTTCCGTGGAACGCGGTGGCCGCCGCCGCGGAAGCGCTGATCGCAGACCTGGCGCAGCGCTCCCAGCGAGCCGGACAGCGGCCCCCGGCATCCACCGTGGCGCTGGTGAAGAAGTTCTACCTGGAACCGCGGGGTAGTCGGCTCCGTACCGTCTGGGAAGATCAGATTCGTCGGGGCGTGCTGGCGGAGCTGTTGGAGGAGGTGTTCCTCTCCCAGCTCAAACGAGACCTGCCGCGCCTGCCCCGGGAGACGCTGGTCCTATCGGCGGTGGGGGAGCCCTCGGCGGTGAAGGAGCGGATCAGTGCCGTCTTCTCCCGGCGCGGCCGGGAAATCTTCGCCGAAGATGTTGCGGTGGTGGAGGCCGCGGTGGCGCGTGGTGATTTCACCGATTGGGATCGGATACTCGCGGCGCGGAGCACCGTGTGGGGCGTGTACAACCGCGGCGGGCGTCAACAGCGCAGTGGGCGCCATCAGCGCGGCGGCCGCCGCCGCCCCGGCAGGTCTCGCGAGGTCGGTTAGTCCGCGCGCGCGCGCTCCCGCTCACGCTCACGCTCGAGAATCAACCCGGCGTGACGCACGCTATGGCGCAGCCAGCGCGCCAGGACGAGACTCCGCTCGCGCTCGGAAAGCTGCCAGGGAATCTCGCTCCCCCGGAGCCGTGCGGAAAGATCATGCATGGAAACCGCCGCCGAGACTGAGATGTTCAGGCTTTCCACAAAGCCCTGCATCGGAATGCGCATGTATTCGTCGGCCAGCTCCAACGCCACTTCGCTGAGCCCCTCCTTCTCCGTGCCAAAGAGCAGCGCCACCGGACCCTGCGTGAGATCCAGCTCCGACAGCGTCACATCATCCCGGTGGGGAGTTGTGGCGACCACGCGATAGCCTAGGCGATGCATCGTTGCCACCGCCGCCCGCGTGCGCGGGGCGCCCTCCGGTTCCTGATCGTTCTGCGGTCGCGGATAGCGGTACATGCTCAACCACTGCGCCGTCCCTAGTTCGACGCCAGGATTCACCCGGTAATGGTTGCGGTTCTCGATGATATGCACGTCCTGCACCCCAAAGGCGTCGCAGGAGCGCAGCACGGCGCTGCCGTTGTGCGGCTGGTAGATATCCTCCACGGCGGCGGCGATATAGCGGCTCCGCTGCGCCAGCACCTGCTGCATCCGCTCCCAACGGCGGTCGGTCACGTGGGGCCGAAGCAGGTCTACCGTCTCCTGCAGCTCGGCATCGGTGAGATCGGAATGGTACGGATCGATCCGCGGACTCTCGTTCATCACCCCAGGCTACCGGGATGGGCGCGGAGTGTCAGTACATCGGGAGGAGATAGATCAGTGGGCCCCTGAAACCTGCAACCATTGGCCGTGAAGCCGCGCTGGTGCAAGGCGGTGGTGCGAGGATGGAAGGCAGGGTGCCGGGAGCGGTAGGGCGAACGGGTGCACATGCCTCCAGAGGCCGGAGGCGGCTCGATGTACTGTGGTATTGTGGTGTTATGCCGAAAAGCTTGGAGTGGAATATGTTATGTCGCTTCGATAACCCTCGGATATCGGCTTGACAGGGAGGTCTGAAAAACAGACCATATTCGGACTGGAGGTGCTATGAACCTACAATCAGATATCCGCCCGATCTCCTACGTGAAATCTAACGCTGCCGAGATGCTGCGCCAAGTGAATGATTCGCATAGTCCAATCGTGATTACCCAAAACGGTGAAGCGAAAGCTGTTCTCCTGGATACGGCATCATATCAAGAGATGAAAGACGCCCTTGGATTTCTGAAACTAATCTCGCAAAGCGAAAACGACGCCGGAAACGGTGATCTTGTTTCCCACGATGCAGCGATTGCGGCGGCTCGCGATAGGCTCCGGAACTACCCAAAACAACACTAGCTCGACTCATGCCAAACATAGTATGGTCGTCGAACGCGTCGACGGACTTTGAAGATATCGTTGGTTGGATTCTGGACAATCATTCCACTCGCCATGCCGAATTGTTCATAAACTCGATTGATGCAGAAATTCGTCAACTGAAAGAGCAACCTAAGTCGGGACGCGTAATTCCGGAACTTGACCGACAGAACATCACGAAGTATCGCCAGATCGTTGTTCCACCATGGCGGGTATTCTACTCCGTCGAAGCAGAAAGGATTCTCATTTTGGCGGTAATCGACGGGAGAAGGAATATCGAGGAGATTCTTCTCCACAGAAACCTTCGTTGATACGCTGGCCTTAAACTATCATCCAGATTCCGTACCGTTGATGTTTGATTGTGCATGAAAAACGATGTGTCATTCATGCACGGACCAAGGGAACGAAATGGCGAATTTGCAGGTACGGGATATCGACAGCGGCCTTTATCAATCATTGAAAAAACCGCGCCTCACAAGAAAAGCGGTCAATCAGTCAGGAAGTGATCTACATTCTTGAGAGATACCTGTCTCGTCCGAAGTCACTAGACGTGAATCCCACGGAAGAGTTCCTGCAGCTATCCGGCAGTTGGGAAGATGATCGCTCCGCGGAAGAAATCGTAATAGGCATCCGAGACGGACGAAGCAACTCGCCGAGATTTGGCTCAAGCCATGAACTATTTGATTGATACGGATATCATCATCTACAGCCTCAAAGGCAAGCAGACAGTTATCACTTTATTTGAGGAACGCCTGAATGATCCGAAATCGATTTCGGTGATTACATATGGCGAACTGGTGTATGGAGCCAGGAAATCTCAACGAGAAGAGAAGAATATGGCTCGGGTACGGAGGATAGCGGAAATCTTCCCGATTATCGCCTCAACGTTACGCACGGCGCCCGCGAGCATAACCAAGCCCGTAGCCGGCACCTGCACCCGCGGCGGCGGCCAAAAGCCCGATACCGATGGTAAGATACACCCCCCCGGGTGATCCCGGACGTTTCGTGCCGACGAACTCTCGGTCTGGAGCATCGGAGAGGTCAAGCTCGAGTTGGCGCTGCACGGTGAAATCGCTTCGGTACACCTGGATCACCAGATCTCCCGGGCGCCGGTTGTGAGCTACCGCCGCGCCCCGGCCGTAGTCCCAAAACTTGAACACCGGCGCCTCACGGCCGGTGATGTAGTACATAAGCCCAAACGCGCCGCCTCCCGTGTCTACTGAAGCGTATTGAGGCTCGCCTCGGTCATCAAAGTATGTAATCTTGCGCCGCCCGTGCGGCAGAATTACCTCCTCCTGCACGGGGACACCGGTCGGGGAAAACACATCGATCAGAGTGGTGCCATCGTCTAACACGCGCGTCACCGTTTCGGCAAAAACACCCCCCGCGTTGCCGGCGGCACCAAGAACAAGCACTCCCAACCATAGCACCATGAAACGGCGCCCACGTCTTGCCACCACTTGCCTCCTCCTTTTCATGCCGAGAAAGCGCTGCGCGCGTCTGACCGCCTGACCGCCTGACCGCCTCATCGCCTGACCGCCTCCTGGGACTCCCGGCACCCGGCCACATGAATAGGATAGCCCCCACTGAATACTATCGTAAGCGTCCGCCGAGCGGTTCTCGACAGGGTATTTCCAATTTCATCGAGTATGCAACCGTGGCACATCTTGCTGGGGAATCGTTGGTATCCGATTCAGAAATCGCGGAAATCCTCGCCGACACGGACCTCGTGGCACACTTGGAACAGGGACGAGAAGAAGTTGCCGAAAAGCGATACACCGTCGTCGAATAGCACTCACTTCCGAATTGCCGAGACTGATGGGTTTCGTACGCAACTGAAGAAAAATCCAGACTCAAAACGAATCTACAAGAAGGTCAGCGATTACGTATATCCTCTGCTCCGTGAGAATCCATATTACGGGCCGAACATCAAGAGACTCCGCGAAAGTCTCTCCGACCTTTACCGATATCGGATTGGCGATTACCGATTGTTCTATGCGATCAAGGAAGACGAAATCGTGGTCATAGTCA
>JAWOCO010000296.1:0-16939 GCA_046483765.1 Alkalispirochaeta sp.
ACGTGCAGTTCCCCCTTGATTCCGGGACCCAACTCACGGCCGTCCTCGCCGAGCACTTTGTACTCGACGTCGGGAAGGAGGGCGCCCACCGTTCCCGGGATCGGGCGTTTTTGCTCCCGGACTGCAAGCACGGGGCCCGTCTCCGTGAGGCCGTACCCCTCGAGGACGGTGATGCCCGCCGCTTGAAAAAACTTGTCCACATACGGAGGAAGCGCGCCACCGCCGGAGACCCCTGCGATAAAGCGTCCTCCCAGACGCTGCCGGAGGCTCTTGAAGACGAGTACGCTGCCCAGCGCCTGCAACGGCGTCAGCAGGATGAGCGGGATCGCCGCCACCGCGCCGTCCACGATCCGGTTACGCTTCTGAAAGCGGGGGAGACGACCGAGAAAGGTGTTTAACAGGTCCGCGTGCATCTCTCCGATTCCCAGAAAGAAGTAGAACATCGCCTGTTTCACCGCGCTCTGCTTGGATACGTTCCGGAGTACCGCCCCCCGGATTCCTTCCCAGATTCTGGGGACTGAGGTCATCCAGGTGGGTCGAATTTTGGCCATATCGTCCAGCATGATTTTGCCGATCGGTTTGGAGTACGCCAGACTGGCACCGTAATTGAGGCAGATGTACTCCACCGCCCGTTCAAAGGAATGCCACACCGGGAGCACCGTCAGAAAAATATCATCCGGGGTGAGAAACAGGATCTTCTCGATGCGGTCCATCTGAAACAGAAAAGAGCGGTGCTTCAACATGACCCCTTTGGGTTCGCCGGTGGTTCCCGAGGTGTACAGGAGGGTGGCGAGCTCATCGGTGGTTCCCGCGTCCACCTCCGCTTCAAAGGCGGTCCGTCCCTCCTCGCCGGCGGCCTCACCCGCGGCGAGGAGCTCCGCATAGGTGGAAATCTTCACTCCCGCAACCTCTGGCCGCTGAGCGGGCTCGTCAAAATCATCCATGAGAATGATCCGTTCCAACTGGGGAATGTCGGCGCGTTTGGAGAGGATCTTCTCGCATTGCCCCGGGTCTTCCGCGATGACTACCCGACAATCGGCGTGGCCGATAATGTAGGCCATCTCTTCTGCAGTGGAGTCGGCCCCGCGCGGGACGTCGGCGGCGCCGATTCCCAGGATCGCCAGATCGCAAAAGATCCATTCCGCCCGATTGTGGCTCATGATTCCCACATGATCGCCCCGGGAGACCTCGAGTGCCTGCAGACCGGCTCCCAGATAGGCCACCGTCTGCCACATCTGGGAGAAGCTGGTGCTCTGAAACACGCCGTGGGCGTCTTTGGTCCAACTGAAGGGTCGGTCGCTGTGCTCCTGACTCCGGCGACGGAGTCGCTTCGGTACCGTTTCCTGGGTTGTCATTCCGGGGCGTCCCCCACCAGGCACATCCACTCCGCCTCACAGGCGAGTTCCCCGTCCACCAGGGCACGCCCCTTCTGTTTGAGCATATTCGCCGTGATGCGCAAGTTCTCGATCTCCATGCGCACCGTGTCGCCGGGGCGGACCTGTCTGCGGAACTTCACGTTATTCACAGACGCTAAAAAGAACAGCTTCTCCCCGAGGGTGCCGAGTTGTCGGATTCCGGCACCTCCGCACTGAGCCATGCTCTCCACGAGAATCACGCCGGGTACTACCGGATATTCCGGAAAATGGCCGGCAAAAAACGGTTCATCGGCAGGAAAGGTTCTGGTGCCCACGATTCTCTCGTGTGAGGCGGCTTCAATGTCGTCCACAAAGAGGAACGGCGATCGGTGAGGTAAGAGTGATGTGATATTCATAGCACCATAGTACCGTACTGCGAATCCTGACACAAGTTTTATCGGTCGCTGACCGTTTAATTGACTTTACGGAAGAGCGCGTGGTAGCTTCCGAAAGAAGCCAAGGGAGGCGATACATGAACCTTGATGAGATTATTACCCTCATTGATTCTTTCAATGAGAGTTCCCTGACTGAGCTCAAGCTCGATCAAGACGGCACCAAACTCACCCTGAAGCGCACATCCGAGACCAATCCTGTCTATACGCAACCCATTATGGTACATCCCCAGCAGATGCAGGCCGGCGCGCCGATGATGGTTGATCCTCAGAGTGCGGCCGGTGGTATCGGTGGAGGCGCGCAGCCCGCGGCTGCGGTGAGCGGTTCCGGCCGGGAGCCCGGCGGTGACGCGGCCGGTGAGACCGATACCGACTCCTCCGGCATTGAGGTCATTACCTCTCCGATCGTGGGTACCGTGTATCGTGCGCCGTCTCCGGATTCCCCGCCGTTCTGCCAGGATGGTGACGTGGTGGAGAAGGGCAATCCGATATGTGTTCTTGAAGCGATGAAAGTGATGAACGAGCTCGAGGCGGAGTTCTCCATGGAAATCGTGTCGTTCAAAGTGAATAACGGTGAAATGGTCGAGTATGGAACTCCGTTGGTAGAGGTTCGTCGAGTATGATCTCCTCCATACTCGTGGCAAACCGCGGAGAAATCGCGGTGCGTATCGTTCGGGCGTGCCGCGAGTTGGGGATTCGCAGTGTCGCGGCGTACAGTGACGCCGACCGTCACTCGCAAGCGGTGCGGATGGCGGACGAGGCGGTGTGTATCGGGCCCCCGGCAGCCTCCGCCAGCTATCTCAACATTTCCAACATCGTCTCCGCCGCTATTCTCACCCATTGTGATGCGGTCCATCCCGGCGTGGGATTTCTCAGTGAAAACGCGAAATTTGCCTCGGAAGTCACCGACGCCGGATTGATCTTCATCGGCCCTCCCCACCAAACGATTTCGATGCTGGGCGACAAAGTTCAGGCAAAGCAGACCGCCATCGCCCAGAACGTTCCCGTGATTCCCGGAAGCACCGGCAGCGTGGCCGATATCGAGGCCGCCCGCAAGGATGCGGCGGAAATCGGCTATCCGGTCATTGTAAAGGCTGCTTCCGGTGGAGGCGGTAAGGGCATGCGCATCTGTCACAAAGAAGAGGACCTGGCCGGCATCCTTCGCATCGCCTCGGCGGAGGCGGAGAAGGCGTTCTCCGACGGTACCGTCTATCTGGAGAAGTACCTTACCAGCCCGCGGCACGTGGAACTGCAGGTTCTTGCCGATACCCACGGCACGGTGGTCCACTTGGGCGAACGGGACTGTTCGGTCCAGGAGAACCACCAGAAACTGGTGGAGGAGAGCCCCTCCACCGCGGTAGATGATGCGCTCCGGGAGAAAATGGGCTCCGATGCGATTCGGCTCTTCTCTTCTCTGGACTACGTGGGGGCAGGAACGATCGAATTTCTGGTGGAGGATGGCAAGCACTACTTCATGGAAGTAAACGCCCGCGTGCAGGTGGAGCATCCGGTCACGGAGATGGTGACCGGTGTCGATATCATCGCCGAGCAGATTCGCGCCGCCTCTGGTGAGCCGCTGTCTATCACCCAGGAGGATATTCAGCTTCGGGGGTATGCGGTGGAGTGCCGGATCAACGCCAAGGCTCCCGGCACCGTAACCCACTACTATCCCCCGGGAGGGTTCGGGACGCGGGTGGATAGCTTCCTGCAAACCGGCGCGATCGTACCGCCGTTCTATGATTCTCTGGTGGCAAAGCTGATCGTGCATGGATTGGACCGGCAGGAGGGCCTGGCGCGCATGGATCGCGCGCTCTCGGAGTTTGAAATCTCCGGGATCCCCACCAATATCGACCGTCAGCGGGATATCATCAATAGTCGGGTCTTCCAGAGCGGGGACTTTGGTACTGATGTACTGACCCACATCATGAAGGAGCTGAGCCAATGAATCCGGGAAAATCGTTTCGACGAGCGTTCCGGTGGGCGCTGCCGGACAAGATGAAGCAGGGGCGCCGGGCGCTCCGCATGGATGATCGCCGCTATGTCGAAACCAAGCATAGTTGTCCCTCCTGCGGCAAGCCGGTGGAAGAGGGCAAGCTGGCACTTAACCTGTTCGTCTGCCCCCACTGTGGGCACCATTACCGTATTAGTGCCATGGAGCGGATTAAGACGCTGGTGGACGGCGGTGAAATCAGCGAGTTCTCCGCCGACGTGCAGCCGGTGAATCCGATCGATTTTCCGGAGTACACCGAGAAGTTACGCCAGGCGCAGGAGAAGACCGGCATCGATGAGGCGGTGACCACTGGAGTGGGGCGCATCGAGGGACGCGAGGTGGCCCTGGCGATGATGTCCTTTAAGTTCATGGGTGGCAGCATGGGGTCCGTGGTGGGAGAACGGCTGGCGCGGGCGATCCTGTATGCCGCGGACCAGGAAATGCCCTGTATTATCTTCACCGCCAGTGGCGGGGCGCGCATGCAGGAAGGAATCTTCAGCCTGATGCAAATGGCCAAGACCAGCCACGCCGCCGCGCTGCTCGCGCAGGCAGGCCAGCCGCTGATCGTCGTCCTCACCGACCCCACCACCGGGGGAGTGACCGCCTCCTTTGCGATGCTCGGCGACATTACCCTGGCCGAGCCCAACGCGTTGATCGGCTTTGCCGGGCCCCGGGTGATTGAAGGCACGATCCGGCAGAAGCTGCCGGACGGGTTTCAACGCTCGGAATTTCAACAGGAGAAGGGGTTTGTGGATGCCGTAGTGCCGCGAAGCGAGCTGCGTAGCACCCTGGCGTATCTGATAGACGCCCATTCCCAGGGAGGGGCCACGTCGTGAAAGCGGAAGATCTACGAGGCAAGCTACAGGAGCTCCAGGAACTGGCTCTCCGCGAGAATATCGATATTGGCGCGGATATCAATCGCCTGGCGGATAAACTGGCCGGCGCCGATGAAACCGCCTGGACGCGGGTAGAGATGGCGCGTCACCAGGACCGCCCCACCACGCTCCAGTACATCGAAATGATGAGTGAGCGGTTTATCGAGTTTCACGGCGACCGTGCCTTTGGGGATGATCCAGCTCTGGTGGGCGGAATCGCCACGATCGGGGGAGTGCATTTCACCTTTCTGGGGCACCAGAAGGGCCACAACATGAAAGAGAACCTCCGTCGCAACTACGGAATGGCCCATCCCGAGGGCTACCGGAAGGCGCTGCGCCTTGCGCAGCAGGCGGAGCGCTTCAATCGACCGATCGTTACAATCATTGATACGCCGGGAGCGTTTCCGGGGCTGGCCTCGGAGGAGCGCGGTATGGGCGAAGCGATCGCCCGGAACCTGCGGGAGTTCTCTACTCTAAAAACGCCGATCATCTCCGTAATCGTCGGGGAGGGCGGCTCCGGCGGTGCCCTGGGTATCGGGGTAGGTGATCGGATCTACATGCTGGAAAACACGGTGTACTCGGTAATATCTCCCGAGGGATTTGCCTCGATTCTGCTGCGGGATGCCAAAAAGGCGCAGCAGGCGGCAGGTCTCATGAAAATGACCGCCAGTGATTTGCGGGAGTTCGGAATTATCGACGATATTATTCCCGAACCGGCGGGAGGAGCGCAGGCGGACCACCATCAGATCGCGGGCAGGGTCCGGGGGGTCGTCTTGCAGGCGTACCAGGAACTCGCCCGGAAGCGCCCGGAGCAGATGCTCCGGGAACGGAGCGCTCGATTACTCTCGTTGGGGCGCTTTGTAGAAGAGCCGGTGGAACAGCGCAGGACGTTCTTCTCGCGACTGTTTGGCGGCAATCGGTAAAGCCCGTTTGCCGTTAGACGCCCTGGTACTGTAACCACCCGGCAAACAGCGTTGCCAGGTCGATAAGACCCAGAAAATGCGCGATACCTGCTGCGATCAGCAGCAGTGACACCGTAGACCCGAACCATCCCGGCCGTAGGCGTTTCCCGCGGATCGCGCGGAGCGTCGGCTGGATCGCCGCCATGATGACCGGGGTGATGCCGAACACCAGGCGAGACGGGCCTGGATTGTCCGCCGCCCACCGCTGCACCTGGTTTCCCGTCGACAACAGCCATCCGTTGAGCTGTTGAAACCGTCCAAACATGATCAGCAGTCCCATGGCCACCAGGAACAGTCCGCTCACGGTGCGGATCACACCGAAATACGGTTTAATCCGCTGTAAATAACGCGACACGCGAGTGAACGCTGCTCCCGCCAGGAGAAACGGGAGTCCCAGACCCAGCGAGTAGACCACCAGCAGAATGGCGGCGCGGTCCACCTCTCCCTGGGTACCCGCGAGAAACAGGATCGAGGCAAGAATCGGACCGATACATGGGCTCCATCCCGCGCCAAACGCCATACCCACCACCGTGGCTCCCAGATAGCCCGCCGGGCGATTGGTGGTATGTACGCGGCGTTCCATATTGAGCGCGCTCACCAGGTCGAACATCACGTTTATGCCCAGCAGTACCACAATGATGCCTGCGGCAAAGTTGATCCATTGTGAGGCCCCACTAAAGAGCAACGCCGGCCCGGAAAACGCGATGCCCAGAATCACGAAGACGATCGTAAATCCCAGCACGAAGAAGGCGGTTCGGGTGATAATCATCCACCGTATGGCCCCAGCTTCTCCCAGGTCCTGGAAGCTGACGCCGCTGACAAACGAGAGATAGCTGGGAATCAGCGGGAGCACGCACGGGGAAAGAAACGAAAGCAGTCCTGCCGCAAAGGCAAGCACGAGATTGAGGTCAGCTTCCATACCGGCTCAGCTCCTTGGCGTTTGGGCGATCTCGGCGATTTCGCGCATCGTGGCGAGGATGTCCGGTTCATCCCAGTAGCGGGTACCCACCAGCATGCCCAGCACCGTTCCCCTGGGTGAGATGAAGTAGGTGGTAGGAATACCGCGTACCCCGTAATTTGCGGCCACCCGGCCGGACTCATCCAGGAGGATCTGAAAGGAGTAGCCCATCTCCTCCACGAAACTGCTCACCACTTCCGGACTCTCCTGGACATCAATCGCTACCACCTGAAAGGGGAACTCGGAGAGCTCCTGGTGCATCACCTCCATAGAGGGCATCTCTTCGCGGCACGGGGGACACCAGGTTGCCCAGAAGTTCAGAAAGACAAACTCCCCGGAATAATCGCTGAGACTCGTTTCATCACCGGCCAGAGACGGAATACCGAAGTCCACGGCGTCGATCTGTTCATCGAACGTGCGAACGCCGATTTCAGCCAGGAGTTCCCGCATGGAGTCGTCCATCTCCTCGGCGTTGACCGTCTCCGAGGTCTCAGGGGCATCGCTGGAGACCGGTTCGTCGGCGGGAGGTTCGGCTTCCGCGGTTCCCCCGGCGAAAACCGCCGCAGGAGCGAGAACCGTGACCGCCACCACCGCGATGGTAAGATATATGTGTAGCTTCATGTAAAACTCCTGCTATCCACTATACCACACTGACAGCGCCAATGCTGACAGGTTGTAGGCCGCATGCCCCAGCGCGAAGGCACCTACGTGGGGGCGCCTGATCCACAACCATCCCAGCCCCACCCCGGCGAGGAATGAAAAAACCAGAGCCGTAGGCCCCTGGTAGCCATGACCGATACTGAACAGGAGGGCGGAACCGATCACCGCAGAGGATGTGGAACGTCCCAACTGTCGCAGCCGGGCGATGAAGTAGCCGCGAAATAGGAGCTCTTCCACAAACCCTACTGATACCATGGCGATGACAATCACCGGCAGCCAGATAGCGGTGTCGTAGCGTTCTCGAAGTGAGGAGACTACCGATCCTGTTCCTACCGATACCTCGCCACCGCCGATGGCGGTAGCCACAACCGATACCGCCAGCGCGGTTCCCAGCAGAATAGCCCAGACCCGCACCGCTGCTCCCACCGGAAACACCGCAGTTTCCGGCGCCAGGATTGCCTGCCGCTCCCCCTGAATATCCAGCAGGTACAGAACTAGCAGCGCAAAGGCGATGTTTCGGATCGTCAGCGCAATGAGGGGAGCCAGCGCGCCCACCACCTGACTGATGGGAGTGGAGGATGTCAAGCCGGGCACCACGAACAGGGCGAAGAGAATCGCCGTTTCTCGCAGACGGCGCAACTGTAATGCCTGTTCCGGGGTCCGTGCCAACATGCCGCGATAGTGCCACGCCCGTTGTTCCGTGTCCACCGATGCCTTTACCGACTGCCAATTGTGTCGATACTATAACGCAGGAGAAAAAAGTGGCTATTGCTATTCTGCTGGTGGCATTCCTCGCTGTCCTGAGTGGGTACATACTCATCGTTCGCGCCGGCGGATTTCGCTTTCCCTGGTTTCAATTCTATGTCCGCGGGAAGGAATCGGGCTTCAGCGTTGGTGAAGTAAACCTTCTGCGACGCGTGGCGATCGAAAACAAGCTCAAGAATCCCACGTCCCTGTTCTGGAGCGTCAAGACGCTGGATCGGTGCATTCGTTCCGCGATTATCGGGTTTCGTGCCGCCGGGAGCGAGAACGACCACAAGAGTCAGGAGTTTCTCAGCAAGCTGTTCGACTTCCGGCGTCGCGTCGAGTTTGACCAGCCCAAATACCGTCTCGGCATCGCCTCCACGCGCAGTATCGCTCCCGGCCAGACGTTCAAAATCGTCTTGGATGGGGGCGGTATTTATCTTTCCAAGCTGATCGAGAACAATCGGAAGCACCTGGCGATCACCTATCCTCGCGGAAATCCGCTGCCTCACGGTTTTACGTGGCGCGATCAGGAACTGAAGCTGCACTTCTGGAGGAAAGAGGATGCGGGCTACTTCTTTGAGTCAAAGGTGATCGGGGATTTCCTGGACCGAAAGGTACCCATTTTACACGTGAGCCACTCCGACAACCTCGTTCGTGCCCAGAAACGGCGGTCGGTACGGAGAACGGCCAACGTACCGGCGACGCTGTTTCCGCTGCGCTCCATACAGCAGGCGAATGAAACGGTGGAGACGCGAGGTGGGTATCGGTGCAAGCTGATCGATATTTCAGAGGATGGTGCGGCACTCGTCATCGGGGGCCGTGCCAAAGCGGGGCTGCCGGTCAAGCTGCAGGTGAAACTGAACGGCGAGCCGATAGTGCTCTCGGGGATCATCAAATCCGTCACCTTTCGCCAGAAGAACAACGCCAGCATTCTCCACCTCGAAGCGAAGCCGGCCAGTGTCGGTATGCGTACTCGGATTCTCACCTTTGTGTATGAACTCTTCAGTGAGAGTGAAAACACCACCAGACTGCGCGGGACTGCACCGTCCGGTGTACCGAAACAGAACCCCCAACCTGCGGCACCGCCGGACTCGCGCTCCGCCGGGCAATCCGGGGAACCGTCCTCACCGCAGAAGTCCCAAGAATCAGTTTGATCCAGACCGCAGATTCAACTACTATATACCCATGCAACGGATAATTGTCGTTCCTGTACTGTTTTTTCTGACGGTCATGGTTGTCGCCCAGTCTCAACGACTGGAATCGCTCCAGTCAAGCTTTGACTCCGCTAACCGCAGCACCAAGCTGGAGGTCCTTCGCACCGCGGATGGAGAAGATGCTGAGACGTTCGGCCCGCTGTACGTTCAGGCCCTGGAATACGTGATTAACAACGCGGAGAATCTCCGCTCCGAGCAAGTCATGCGGGAGATCGCCTCGATTGCGGTCAGTCGCATTGCGGAAGGTCAGTATACCGCCGCCGCCGATCAGGTGTGGCGCCTGTTCGGCCTCTACGAGGAGAGTTCGGCCCGGATCGAAACCGCCGAGGTACTGGCGGAGTTGGTGGATCCGGAGTCGGATACCGACACCGTAGACGCGATGAACGACTGGGTGCTGCGGCAGAACAATCTATCCCGCGGCGGGACGCGGATAGATCTGCAAGTCCTCACTGCCGTGACCGAGACCCTGGGCAGCTTGGGTTCTCCCTCCTCCTTCGAGGCGCTGCTGGACGTGATTCTTGCGGACTATCCCGACTTCCTGGGTGACACCGCGCGGTCCGCCCTGGAGGACCTTGACGGCGATCCGGCACAAATGGCCACGGAAGCGGTTCGCAATCGTGATGTGGATGAACGCCTTGCGCCGTTTGCCTTCTTCATGGAGGGAGATTACCTGGAAGAGTCCGAAAAGGCCGAAGTGGCGCAGATCGCCCTGGAAGACGCGCTCGGCCTGCGACCGCAGTCGACCGAACTGCAACAGGAGGTCCGAGAGATTCGCTTCCTGGCTACCGACGTGCTTCGTCAGACGGAGTATGAGCCGGCCACCGGCGTTTTGATCCGCCACTTCAACGAGACCGTTCTCGAGTATGACCGGGGCCGCGTGGTGTTAGGTCGGGTGCTTGACGCGGTATCGGCGCTGGGGGCTACCGGTTCCGAGGCCGCCGCCGAGCGGTTGACGGAGTATCTGGAGCTGCTCAACACCTATACCGAGATCGATCGCCCCTCAAATACCCAGCTGATGCTATCGGTGATCTCTAATCTGGAACGCCTGGACTATTCACTCTCCTATGACGCGCTCTTTTCGGTGACGCTCCTCGACGGCTATCCATCACGCGTCCAGGACGCAGCTCGCGAAGCAATGAATTCCGTTGCTCAGTAATACTCCTATGTGAGGAGTTTCCAGCCCTTTTACCCAGGATCCCCCCTGTTCACCGCCCCGGCTGTGCCGGCGGCGGTGAGTATTCTGTTGGGGGGGATGCTGGTGATCATGACCGACACGCTCGCCTCCCGTGGTGGGGAACATGGAGTGATCGTGCCACTCCTGTATACCGTACCGGCGGTCCTGTTTTTCGGGGGTATTGTGTTGGTGTGGGTGCTTACGGGGGCCCATAGACCGCGCAGGTCGCGCACATCGCGCACATCACACACATCACACACATCACACACATCCCGCAGATCCCAAACATCACACAAGTCCCCCAGGTCGCGTCCCGGAGGACGTCGGCTGCTGGCCAGTGCGGTTCTGGCGCTGCTCCTCTCCGGCTGGATCGCGGGTACCGACTACCGGTCCCGGCGCCCGCCGGTGGCATCCCTGGCGCCATCTACGGCGCACCAGGTTCGTGGCGTGTGCCGCGCCGACCTACGTCCCTCTTCGGAGATAACCCGGGTGCTCCCGGTGGCGCTTACCGAAGTTCGGACGCACAGCGGCTGGAAGGGAAGTGCCCAGGGACGGATTACTCTCATCTGGTCCGGTCGCGAGTATCTCACCACCACCGGAAGCGATTACACGATAGTACCCCAGCGCGGAGACGTGGTGGAGGTACGCGGGACCTGGTCCGACGGGGCACGTCCCGTGATCTGGGCGGAAAGCGCCGACATCCGCGTTGAACCCGCACACACGCAGCTATCGATCGCCCGCCGGAAGGCGCGGGGATTCATTCGGCGGCGGCTTGCCCGGCTTTCCCAGGATCCGCACACGATGGCTTTAGCGTTGCTCCTCGGCACGCGGGGCGAGATGTCGCCGGAGATGATCGCAGGTGTCCGGGGGGCCGGCGCGTCACACGTTATCGCGCTCAGCGGGATGCATCTCGGGGTTCTGGCACTGCTGCTCACCAAAACCACCGCACGTATTGGGTCACCTCGGATACGACGCCTCACGGTGGCGGTGGCGTTGTGCGGGTATGTCTGGATCGCCGGATGGATACCGTCGCTGGTGCGCGCCCTCGTCCTGGTGGGGGTGGTGCTGGTCTCGGTGGATCGGGACCGGTCCCTCCCACCGGCGGTCATGCTGAGCCGCTGTGTACTCATCACGGCGCTGGTGGCTCCGGGAATGGTGGCGGCGTTGGGATTTCAGTTGTCGGTGTGGGCGTTGGTGGGGCTCTTCTTTCTGTCTCCCCGCCTGGTGGAACGCCTATCTGCCGTAGTCCCGTATCCCGTCGCCGGATACCTGGGGGTTACCTTGGGCCCCCTGATTTCCACGGCGCCGGTCTCTTTGGCGGTGTTCGGTACCGTGTATCCGGTGGGATTGCTCGCGGCGGGAGTTCTGGCGCTCCTGGCAGTGGTGCTGATGTGGAGCAGCCTCGCGTTTACCCTTCTGGCGTCGGTTCCGGTGGTGGGATCGCTCGTGGTCGGCGCGCTTACTGAGGTGACCCGGGCGTTTCTGCACCTGAGCACCCTGTTTGCCACGGTGCCGGGTATCGATCTCACCAAACCGGGTGGGCTGATTTCCGCGGCGGGGTGGTGTACACTGCTCATCGCCGGAGGGGCACTGGCGATATACCTGGCGCGGCGGCAACACGGTACCGTGCGCCGTTTTCTGGAGTTCCATGATCAACCACAATTCGATTTCTGATATCCAGGCGCTCCTGGAAAGGTACGGTCTCACGTTGAAGAAGCGATTCGGTCAGAACTTTCTCATCGACGCCACCGCCCGCCGGCGAATCGCCGCTACCATCGCTGATGAACTCGGGCTACACGCGGAATCCACCGGCGAACTGTGGGAGATCGGGCCGGGAATCGGATCCCTGACAACGGAACTGCTGGAGTTGAATCGGCCGCTGCGCCTCTTTGAGATCGATCACGGGCTGATCCGGGTGCTGCGGAATCAGTTTGGAGACACGGTGCCGATCGAGGAAGGCGATTTTGTGCGGACGGTGGCCGCCCTGGAAGGCGCGACTCCCGCGGCGATCGTGGGTAATCTTCCCTACTACAGCGCCAGCTCCATGGTGGCGAGAATCATAGAGTCACAGCTGGCGGTACCGGTAATGGTATTTCTGGTGCAGGCGGAACTGGCGGATCGCATGGAGGCTTCAGTGGGAGGTAAGGAGTATAGTGCCCTGTCGGTACTGGTGCAGAGTCACTACACCGTGAACACCGCCTTCCAT
The DNA here is from genome assembly GCA_046483765.1 of Alkalispirochaeta sp. Classification (GTDB taxonomy): domain Bacteria; phylum Spirochaetota; class Spirochaetia; order DSM-27196; family Alkalispirochaetaceae; genus Alkalispirochaeta. The sequence goes on from JAWOCO010000296.1 coordinate 12,594, forward strand.
ATCAGCGGTGCCGCGTTCTATCCGCGCCCCCGGGTGGGGTCCACGGTGATCGTCATGCGCGCCCGAGAGGAGCGACCGCCCCGGAGCGTGGCGATTCGCACCTCGTATATCGCTCGCCGCGCGTTTGGCCAGCGACGGAAAACGCTGCGCAATACGCTGCGACCATACCTGGAGGCGCTCGAGGCGGAGGGGATCGATCCGGGACTGCGTCCGGAACAGCTCACCCCGGCTCAGTTCCGGAGGATCGCACGCCACGTCCCGGAAGATTATTCCGAGTCGCTACAGTAGGCCCAGACGCTTCATTACCGCGTCGATCTGGGATTTGTGCTCGTCTGATAGCGGCACCATGGGTAGGCGGTACGCCTCGCGACAGTACCCGGCGCGGTGCATCATATACTTAATGGGAATCGGATTGGTATCGAGAAACACCGCGCGAAACAGCGGAAGCAGCTCGAAATGAGTCTTGCGGGCGTGGGAAATTTCCCCTGCCAGCGCCTGTTCAATAAGCTGCACCATTCGACCGGGAACAAGGTTGCTCGCCACCGAGACAACGCCTTTACCGCCGAGAGCGGTCAAGGGGAACGCCATGTTGTCGTCGCCGGAAAGTACGTCAAACGATTCCGGCACCACTTCCAACACATCCATCATCTGCTTAATGCTGCCACTGGCCTCTTTCACGGCCACGATGTTGGGATGTGAGCTCATGCGAAGCAGTGTTTCCGTCTCGATGTTCTTCCCGGTCCGTCCGGGAATGTTATACACCACCACCGGCAGATCCACCTCTTCGGCGATCGTGGTGAAGTGGCGATACAACCCTTCCTGAGAGGGCTTGTTGTAATAGGGGGACACCTGGAGACTGGCCGAGGCGCCCAGGTCCCGCGCCTGCTTGGTCATGTCTACCGCTTCCGCAGTGGAGTTGGAGCCGGTGCCGGCGATCACCGGAACGCGTCCGGCGGCCTCATCAATTACTACTTCGATGACGCGCATGTTCTCCTGGTGCGTAACGGTCGGACTCTCACCGGTAGTTCCCATCGGTACCAGACCGGAGATTCCAGCCTCGATTTGTGCCGACACCAGCCGGCGCAGCGCCGTCTCATCCACCGAGCCATCTTCGGCGAAGGGCGTGATCAGTGCGGTATATACTCCCTGAAACATCAATTACTCCTTTTGCTGGTCGATCCATGCCGACCGCGCAGCTCAGCGCGCCCCATGCAGGACGTGAGCCGGTCTATGCCCAGACGCGCGCGCTTCATCCGGCAAAGAGGTGATCAAAAAACTCGCCCACCGTACGTACCCCACCGGTGGTGGCGATCCACTCTGCCGCCTGCACGGCGCCCACGGCGAACCCGTGACGGCTGCGGGCGCGATGCGTCAACTCCACCGTATCCGCCGGCGAATCGAGATAGAGGGTGTGTGTTCCCGCCACGGAACCTACGCGCACCGAGGCTACGTGCAGTTCTTCCGGCTCAATCCGGCGATGAAGCGCCTCGGTCTGTATCGAGCGCTTCTCCCCACCGGCGGCCAGAACCTTCTCCCCCAGCATCAGGGCCGTCCCGCTGGGGCTGTCCTGTTTGCCGCGGTGGTGGAGCTCCACCAGAGCCGGATCGTAGCCGCCGGCCCGCGAGGCGAGCGCCGCCGCGTACTCGGTGATCCGCGCAAACATATTGGCCCCCACGGAAAAATTGGACCCCCACACCACGGCGAGTCCCGCCGCCCGCGCCTGAGAAAGCACCGCTTCCCGGTGATCGTCCCAGCCGGTGGTGCCGATCACTACGGCACAGCCTGCCTGAGCATACCTTCCCATATTCTCGGAGAGTCCCTCCGGCAGGGCAAACTCGATCACCGTCGTGGCTGAATCGATCGCCCCCGCTTCAACCGCGGCGGCCACCGTGGGAAAATCCGCGGACTCCGCCGCGGGATCGACCCGGGTAGCTACCGCGTGACCGCGCTCTCCAGCGGCAATTTCGATCTCCCGGCCCATGCGGCCGTATCCGACGACAGCGATCTTCATACGATTACGCTCCCTGACAGAGGGTTACCGCCGAGGTGGTGACGATGTCCTCCACCGAGCATCCGCGAGAGAGATCGCTCACCGGCTTGGCAAAGCCCTGCAGAAAGGGACCATACGCCTCGGCTCCCGCCAGCCGCTGCACCAGCTTATAGCCGATATTTCCGGAGTTGAGGTCGGGAAAGATCAGCGTATTGGCATTTCCCGCCACCGCTGACCCCGGCGCTTTATTGGCACCCACGCTCTCCACGATCGCCGCATCGAGCTGTAACTCGCCGTCCACCTTCAGGTCCGGCTCGCGCTCCTGCACCAGGTTTAGGGCGTTCACAACCTTGTCCACGTCTTCGTGCTTGGCCGACCCCTTGGTAGAGAAGGAGAGCATCGCCACCTGCGGCTCCGCGCGCAAAAAGGTCCGGCAGCTCTGCGCCGCCGCTACGGCGATCTCCGCCAGCTGCTCTTCGGTGGGGTTGGGGATCGTGGCACAGTCGGAAAAGATCATGTGGCCGTCCACGCCCCAGGCGGGATCATCCAGCTTCATTACAAAGCAGCTCGAGGCGAACTTCGTTCCCGGGGCGGACTTAATAATCTGAAACGCCGCCACCAGCACGTTGCCGGTGGCGTTTTCTGCGCCGGCGACCATGGCGTCCGCGTCTCCCGTGCGCACCATCATCGCTCCCCAACGTAGGGGATCAATGATCTGTTCCGCCGCGTCATCCTGGGATAGCCCCTTATGTTTACGCAGTTCGAAGAACTCCTGCCCGTAGCGCTCCCGATCAGCGGACTCCGCGGGATCAACCACGTCGACTCCGTCCAACGACACACCGGCTTCCGCGGCAGCGGCGGTGACGCTGTCTCCGGGGCCCACCAGCGTCACCCGGGCGGCCAGTTTCTCATCGATCAGAACTCGGGCGGCGGCGATCATGCGCGGTTCGGTGCCCTCCGGCAGAACCAGCTTCCGTTGCAGCTCGCGGGCTTTGTTTTTCATCGTCTCTACAAAATTCATGCGTACATTCCTCCGAAAATGCGATGCAATCTCCGGCATCGCGTGTCGGTCACGAGGGTAACACAGAATCCGCTGGGATGAGAACTTGAGGCGCGGCGGCAGTTGCGGCATACTCGCGAGAATATGAGTTCCGATCACCACCACCAGACTGTGGCAGTCGTAGGTCTCGGGCGTTTTGGCCGCTTCTGGGCAGAAAAACTCGCCTCCCAGTACACGGTTGTCGGCACCAGCCGACGGGAGGTACCCGATCTTCCCGCCGGGGTGCGGCAAGTCCCGCTGGAAGAGGCGCTGCAGGCGGACACGGTGTTTCTCACCGTGGCGATTTCGGCGATGCCGGCAGTACTCGATCGTATCGCCGGGGAGGTCCGTCGCGACGCCACCGTGGTAGACACGTGCTCGGTGAAGGTGTTTCCGGTGCAGGAAATGGAGGCGCGGCTGCCGAGAACGGTCGATATCATCGCCACGCACCCAATGTTCGGCCCGGACTCCGCCCGGGAACGCACCGACCCGCTTCCGGTGATCACCTGGCCGATCCGAGACCAGCACGCGCGCTACCAGGAACTGCTTGCCACCTTCCGCCGGCTGAACATGCGGGTGGAGGAGATGCATCCCGACGACCATGACCGGGAGGCGGCGTTCTCTCAGGGGGTGACGCACCTGGTGGGCCGGATTTTACGAGAAATGGATCTGCAACCCAGTGAGATTGCCACCCTGGGGTATACCCGGCTGCTGCAGGTCATGGAGCAGACGTGCAACGATCCCGTATCCCTCTTTCAGGATCTACAACGGTATAATCCCTACACGCGGGAAATGCGGCAGCGTTTTGCCCACGCGCTGGCACAAACCGAACGAGTTCTCGCGCAGGGGGAGGGGAAAGAATCTTGACCACCTCCGATTCCATCGGTAGCCTGTGAAGTGAAATGGCAGAACTCAGGGTCAGAACGATCGATGAATCAGAGCTCGACACCGTGCTCGCCGAGGATATCGATTTTGAAGGTACGATAGAATTTGCGGAGCCGCTTCTGGTAAAAGGTTCCGTTCGCGGTGAAATCCGCTCGAAATCTGATCTCTATATCGCGGAATCGGCCCACGTCGAGGCCAACGTTCACGCCGGGCGGGTAACAGTAAAAGGGGTCGTCCATGGCGACGTGGACGCTTCAAACCGCATTGAACTGTTCTCAGGGGCCTCCATCGTAGGCAACGTGCGGACCCCTGACCTCATCGTGCAAAGCGGCAGTCGTCTCTCCGGACGGTGTGAGATGCCGGACACGGGGGACGGTTCCCATGACTGACGGTACCGCTCGCGGTGTTGGTAGATTCATTGGGATCCTGATG
>JAWOCO010000313.1:0-2918 GCA_046483765.1 Alkalispirochaeta sp.
GTCCAAGATCGTTTCCTACGCGCAGGGGTTTATGCTGATTAAGAGTGCCGACGAACAGTACGGCTGGAAGATCAACTACGGCAACGTGGCGATGTTATGGCGCGCGGGATGCATCATTCGCAGCGTCTTTCTGGGAGACATCAAACAGGCGTTTGAACGCGTCCCGGACCTGGACAACCTACTCTTGGACGATTACTTCCGCGGCCTCATCGACAAGAGCCAGACCGCCTGGCGGCGCGTGGTAGCACGAGCCGTGGAAGCGGGAATCCCGGTACCGGCGTTCTCAACCGCCCTCGCCTTCTATGACGGGTATCGCGCGGAGCGCCTGCCGGCCAATATGATTCAGGCGCAGCGTGACTACTTCGGGGCACACACCTTTGAGAAGGTCGACGGCCCCCGCGGCGAGTTTCACCACTTTGACTGGATCGGCAGCGGCGGTTCCGCGGTGAGCGGGACGTATAACGCGTAGCACCCGCTGCGTGTAGCAGACGAGTCCGGCGCCGGCGGCTGCCGGCGCGAAAGCCAGGCGGCCGCCCCGGACGGCCGTGGGCCCGGGGCCTTACGCCCCGGGCCCCTACGCCCCGGGCTTCGTTATCAAATCGAGTTCACCAGGTAGCCGCCGTCCACCGGCAGCGTAACGCCGGTAATGAAGCCGGCGGCCTTCCGGGAGGCGAGAAACACCGTGGCCCCGGTCATATCCGCGGCCTCGCCGAATCGGGCAAAGGGGGTACGATCGATAATCGCCTGACCCCGATCGGTGAGTTCCCCGGTGGCATTATCTTTGATGAGCAGGCTGCGATTCTGGTGGCCCACAAAGAACCCCGGGGCGATTCCGTTGACGCGAATGCCATACGGCGCAAACTCGCGGGCGGCGCCCTCGGTGAGGTTTTTCACGGCGGACTTGGCGGCGTTGTACGCCCAGACACCGGACAGCGGCACAAAGCTCGTCATGGATCCCAGGTTGATCACCGATCCGGGAATCTCCTTTTCGATCCACCGCGCGGCACACGCCTTCAGCGGGATCACCAGACCCGCCAACAGATTCATGTTAACCACATCGGCAAACGTCTCGGTGTCAATTTCCACAAAGGGACTCTTCCCGCGATTACCACCAACGCCATTCACCAGAATGGTGGGTTCTCCCAGTCCTTCAACGGTCTTGTGCAGGGCCGAGGCCACCGCCGTTTCATCGCCGGTGTCCACAGTCACTCCCAACACCCGCGACGCCGGAACGCCGGTCTCAGCGATCAACTCGTCCACCGCCTCTTGCACCGGATGAGATGTGCCGCGCCCCCAGAGAGCTACCGAAGCCCCCGCCTTCAGTAACGTCGTGGCCATCGCTTTGGGGATTACTCCGGCACCACCGGTGACGATTGCGATGTCCCCATCGAGGGTAAACAGTTCTTGAATCATAGCTACCATCCTTGAAATTTAGGAGTTGGGTTCCGGCGGCAGGGCCTCTGCCACGATCACGTCCAACCCGTCCTGCCGAAACGCCGCCACCGTGTTCATATCGGCGGCGGCATCTGTGATGAGAATGTCGATTTCCGACATCGTGGAAAACTCAGAAAACGCGTTACGTCCGATCTTGGTGGCATCTGCCAGAATCACCGAGGTCGCAGCGGATGCGATGGCTCGGCGTTTCAACTGCGCCTCAATCGAGTTCTGCGAGGAACAGCGACCATCTTGGGAGACACCGGTGGCTCCCAGAAAGGCGTGGTCAAAGTGCATCCGGCTCACCACATCTTCGGCGTCGGGCCCGATGAAGCTTCCGGCGTGATGCCGAAACGCCCCACCGGTCGCATGGAGCGCGATCCCCGGCCGGTCCGCCAGCATCACCAGAATATCCAGCGCATTGCTCACCACCCGCAGTTCCATATCGGTTACGAGCCGCGCCAGTTCCGTGCAGGTGGATCCGGAGTCTATATACACCGTCTCCCCGTGGCTCAAGAGGCTCCGGGCCGCCCGGGCGATACTCTGCTTGGCCTCCGAAGCACTCCGTTTGCGGGTGGACAACAGGCCTCCCACATCGGTCTGATCCGCCAGAACCGCTCCGCCGTGGGGGCGCTCCAACACGCCCATTTCTTCAAGTGTTGCCAGATCCTTACGCAGCGTAACCTCACTGACCCCGAGCCGTTCCGACATCTCCGTCACCCGCAGAGACCCGCGCTTCTTGAGAATCGTCGTAATCGTCTGTCGCCGCTCCAACCCTGTCACTTGCGTTTTCCTTCTGAAATCATACTGTATCGAAAGTAAACGTAATTGACAATGAGATGCGGAATCCGGATAACTGACCCCCTATGAACCAGATGGAAGCGGTAATTTTTGATATGGACGGGGTCATCGTCGACAGTGAGCCGATTCATCAACGGGTGGAGCGGGCGATCTTTGAGGATCTCCTCCTGCCGGTGAGCACCGCAGAGCACGATCGCTATCAGGGCACCAGCAGCCCCGACATGTTTCAGGCGATCGCCGCCGCCCATCCGACCGAATGGAAGCGGGTGAACCGCTCCGTGGCCGAGGTGGTAGCGCTTGAACGGCGGCGATATCGCGAAGCGCTACAGGCGGGAACGGTCCCCCTAGTGGCGGGGGCGGTGGATGCGATCCGGGGTGCCGCTGATCGAGGATTTGCTGTGGCGATCGCCTCCTCCGCCCCCCGGGAGCAGATCATCGATGTAGTCGCGCTTACCGACACGGCGGATATTATTCGGTGCATCAAGAGCGCCGATGATGTGCTTCATAGCAAGCCCGACCCGGAGATCTACCGTGCAGCAGCGGCGTGTTTGGGCGTTGCGCCGGAGCGCTGCTGGGTGGTGGAGGACTCGCATCACGGAGTTCGTGCGGCGGTGGACGCCGGAATGCGGTGCATCGCCTACCCCAATCCCAGCTCCGGGGAGCCGGACCTATCCGCGGCGGAG
>JAWOCO010000315.1:0-25685 GCA_046483765.1 Alkalispirochaeta sp.
GGCCGCCACCGACGTAAAATGGGCGCTGCCTTTTCGGGAGGCCAGGAGGCGCTCCATATCGTAAAGCTCTGCCGGTGCCGCGGCGCCAAAGGGCAGCGATGCCGCCAAGGGGTCACCGATACGCCGGACGGTGCCGGACTGGTCGGTGAAAATGAGGCGATACAGCGCCCCCAACCGCTCTCGGGTTCCCACCGGGACCTCCCGCACTGCACTCCAGGTGTACTCTCCGGAGCGGGAGGTGGCAAGCAGATACCGCTGAAAGGTAAGGTTCTGCTCCGCTGTGGTCAGGTCTACGGGGCCGTGCGGAATAAAGAGTTCCAGGTATACCTGGGATTCGGGTATCTCTTCCTCCACTAATTCAGGAGTCCAGAAACCAAACACCGCGCCCTCGGCGGTGGGTCGCGCGCCTAAGGTGGCCACGATTGTGCGAGCCGCGTCAAAGGCGGTGTCGGCGCTCCGTGCCGTTTCATCAGTTGCCGAACAGAGACCGGCGGTGGCGGAACGGTCAAAAACAGGGGTGGTACTCACAGAAAACCTCCTCACCCGTCCCCAAGTGTAACAAAGTTGTCGCAGTCTTTCACCGGAGAATGGTATGGTTGAGAGATGGCAGGATTAATAATCTTTATTGGAATCGGGGTCATCGTCACCGTGGTTCTTCGCTACCAGAGTCGACGCAGTGCAACGCCCTCCTCCGGCGAGCGGCTGCGGGAGCTTCGTGAACGCCTGGAGCGGGAAGAGCAGGAGAAGCGCGACTCATGGGACGGGTGATTCTCAAGAAGCGGGCATCCCCGGCGCAGGTGTTGTCGCAGGAAGTGGTGGCTACCTGTCCCGGGGGCGCTGAATCGGTGCTGGCGGCGGAGATGAGGGCTGTCGGCTTTGCGGATGTCCGTATTGAGACCGGAGCGGTGCGGGCGGGTCGCACGGAGACCGCCGGCATTGCCACCGCCAATCGCGCGCTGCGGACGGCGGCGCGGGTGCTCGTTCCGGTGGCACGCTTCGCCGTCTCCGATTTCGACGGAGTGTATCGTGACGTCTCCGAAATCCCCTGGGAACGCCTGCTTCCCACCGATCGTACCTTTGCAATTACCGCCACAACCCGGTCTGAGGCACTGAAGGATCACCGGTTTCTGGCGATGCGCACCAAAGATGCGATCGTGGACCGGCAGCGCGCCCACAATAACGGGGTTCGCTCATCGGTGGATCGTGACAATCCCGACCTGCCGGTGGTGATCTTTGCCAACAATCGCGAGGTTGAGGTTTCCGTAGACAGCAGTGGCGCTCCGCTCCATGAGCGGGGATACCGCACAGAGCGCGGGGATGCCCCGCTGCGGGAGACGGTGGCCGCCATGATGGCCCTCTCCGCGGGATGGCCGGATGAGGCGCTGCTGGTGGATCCCTTCTGTGGGTCTGGTACGATCGCTATCGAGGCGGCGCTCATCGCCGAGGGGCGCCTTCCCGGCGATCTGGGGCGTCGCTACGCCTACCAGCGCTGGACGTGGATGGGAGATTTCGATCGGGGAGATGAGCCGGCCCGCGAGCCGGAGGATCTCCCGGCGGAGGAGGTTGTCCGGGGCGGCGCCGGCGCCGCTGCTGGACCCGCTGCCGGTGCTGAGCACGGTGTGGGTGACGGGACCACGCCCGCCGGCGGACGACGCATTATTGCCGCGGACGTCGATCCCGACATGATCGACATCGCGCGGCGCAACGCCCGGCGCGCGGGAGTCGAGGAGCGGATCGAGTTCTTCTGCTCCGATGCACAGGAAACGGTACACCACGTGGCGCGGGAGACGGGTATTATCGTGACCAATCCGCCCTACGGCCGCAGACTGCAGCCGGAGGACACCGCCCGACTGTATCGCGGATTCGGAGAATCGTTACGTCGGGAACTGCCGGGGTGGCAGGTGTGGATGCTGCTGGGAGATCCGGCCCCCGTGAAGACCCTGGGCCTTACGCCGGAGAAGAAAATCTCGGTGTTCAACGGAGGGCTCTCAGCGCAGCTGTGCCACTACCGGCTGCATCGCAGTGGTGGGAGGGAGCGCTCATGATTAGAGAGATCTCGGTACGGATCGAGAATGAGCCCGGACGCATTCATCGGGTGGCGGACGTGCTCGGTACAGCGGGAATTGATATTACCGCCCTCACCGTTGCCGATCAGGCGACCACCGGCGTGCTACGCATAATCGTGTCGGATGTGGCCGGTGCGCGCCGAGCGTTGATGAATCTGGACGTTCCGGCGGCGGTGCATCCGGTGGTGGCGGTGGCGGCCCCGGACGCCCCGGGAGGGTTGGCCCACGTCCTGTCGCCGTTGAATCGGGCTCAGATCGACGTCAGGTACCTGTACGCCTTTCGGCGGAAAGTTCACGACGATGCGGTAGTGGTGCTCCACACCGATCGGGATGAGGAGGCGCAGACGCTCCTGATGCGGGCGGGGCTGGAGCTTATCGGAGAGGACGCAGTTCATGGGTGAGATCGCGGTTATCGGTGCCGGCCCGGTGGGTTCCGTGGTGGCGGCCACGCTGGCGGCGGCAGATCGCGCAGTCACGATCTGTGAGATCTCCGACGATCTGCGGAGCGCCATCGGTCGGCGGGGTATCCAGTTGGTGGGTGCCCGCCGGGCCACGGTGGCGGCGGAGCATTTTGCCGCAATTCACGCCACGATCGATGCGCTTGCGCAAGATCCGCCGGAGACGGTGTTTATCTGTGTCAAAGCCACCGCGATTCCCCTGGTGGCCTCGGCTCTGGGCGAACTGCTGCCCGCCTCTGCCACGGTGGTGAGCTGGCAGAATGGAATCGACACGGAGCATTCCGTGGCGGAATCGATCGCACCGGGACAGGTGGTGCGGGCCGTGGTGAACTACGGGGTCAGCTTTGACCGGGAGGCCGACGCCGTGCGGGTGAACTTTGAGCATCCGCCTCACGCGGTACAGGAGCTCGTCCCTGCCGGTCGGGACGGGGCGGAGCGGGTGGCGGCGCTACTCTCCGGAGCGGGGCTGGACACGGAACGGGCTGAGCATCTCGAACAGATGGTCTGGAAAAAGGCGATCTTGAACGCGGCCCTGAACGCCCTGTGTGGGCTGACCGGGCTCAACATGGAGGAGGCCACTCGAGACAGTTTTGCCTGGGACCTGGCCGATCGCGTGCTGAAGGAGAGCATCTCCGTGGCGCGGGCCAACGAGATCTGGCTGGGATCAGGGTTCTACCGGTGGGCGGTGGACTACATGCACCGTGCCGGTGCGCATCGTCCCTCCATGCTGCTGGATCTCGACGCCGGGAGACGAACAGAAATTGACTTCATTAACGGCAAGATCATGGAGTATGGCCTGCGAGCGGGAATCGCCACGCCCTACAACGAGACGATGGTGGCCCTGGTAAAAGCGCGGGAGAAGTATCTCAGGCGGGAGCGAGGGTGACTATCCACTGACCTGGTTACGTCCCTGGTCCTTGGCTCGATACAGTTCCTCATCGGCGATGCGCACCAGGCTATCAACGGTGTGGGACAGCGCCCGGGGGTTGGAGGTGCGCACCGGGCCCAGGCTCGCCAGACCCAAACTCACCGTAATGGTACGGTTCGGGATCGTTCGGGCGTGCTCTACGGCGTGTCGAATCCGTTCGGCGGCGGTACGGCCCCCGGAGTGATCGGTTTCAGGAAGGATGATGAGAAATTCCTCGCCCCCCCAGCGCCCGATGCGATCGGTGGGGCGCAGCGTCGCCCGCACCGTCTCGGCAATGCCGCGGAGCGCCGCGTCCCCCGTTTCATGTCCCAGTTCATCATTAATCGCTTTAAAGTGGTCGATATCCGCCAGCACCACCGAAAAGGCGTTGCCGTGGCGCTGGGCCCGGGCCAGTTCGCGCTCGAGTTCCTCGCTGATCGTGCGCCGATTGGGAATGCCCGTGAGCGCGTCTATTTCGGAGAGGTACCGTAGTTCTTCCTCCATCTGTTTCCGCTCGGTGATATCCCGGGAGGACCCCACCAACTGGATCACCTGGCCATCCTGCACCACAGGAGATAGCTGGGTATGCCAGGTACGACGCCCCCCGGAGAGGTCGATTTCTTCCTCGTAGCTGATCGGTTCCTGCAGTTGGAGGCAGCGCCGGTAATGGGCCTCCATCGCCGTCCCTTCCCGCACGCCGAAAACCTCCCGCGGCGACTTACCGCGGACATGCTCAGTGGAGAGGCCGGTGAGTCGTTCATGGCAGGCGCTCAGTTTTCGGAACTCGAAGGCCGCCCCGGCATCGACAACATCCGCCAGGAACATCGCGTCCTGCGTGTTGGCGAAAATCGCTTCAAACTCCCGCAGGGCGTGATCCAGGGCGGCCCGCATCTGCTTCTCCTCAGTGATGTCGTGCTGGATTCCGACAAAGTGGGTCACCGCTCCGGACTCATCCGTAATGGGGGAGATGATCTGAAACGCCTGATACCGCGAACCATCCTTGCGCCGATTGGTAATCTCTTCGCGCCACTGGGTTCCACCACGAATGGTACGCCATAGCCGATGGTAGTAATCCTGCGGCGTATCGCCGGAGGAGAGGATGGACATCCGCGCGCCCACCAGTTCCTCCGGGGGGTACCCGGTGAGCCGGCAGAAAGCATCGTTCATGTACTGAATCGTCCCCTCACCATCGGTGACGTAAATACCGTGATTGGCGGAATCCACCGCCTTCTGGAGCAACACCGCGTCAATCATACTCGGTCCTTTCCGCTGAGGAGCGCCACTGGGAACGTTGCCATTGTCTGGGACACTGTTATGGACCGCTCGCCGTTGACTTCAGATATATTGGGCGTTTCGCCGCTGAACTCGTTTTGAAGATCCTCCGGACTATCCTCCGGCAGGACGATGCGGGTGTCCTCCCATTGCTCCGGAGCGATCAGCGGGAACTCCTCCTGCTGGAGCATGGGGGCCACCAGGCGAGGTACCACCACAATCGCCGTTGCGCCGCGAAAGGTGCGTGCAAACGCCAATATCCGGTCCGCATGGGCGCCGTCCACCGTGAGCGGAACGTAATCTCCGGCAGCAAAGAGATCGGCGTGGCGGCTGCGGAGCGCCAGGGTGCGCCGCACCACGAAGTGCTTTATCTCCCCGGAGCGCCACTCCTGTACCAGCCGTCGGCACTGCTGCGGTGGACTATCCTGGCCGTTCTGTCGATTCAGCCATCGGTGCCGAAGTTCGAAATCCACTGGACGCCGGTTATCAGGGTCCACCAGGGAAAGATCCCAACCATCCGTCCCCTGATAGACATCGGGCATTCCCGGAACGGTGAGCGTCAACAGTTTCTGACTCAAACTGTTAATCACACCGGGGAGCATCACCGTATCCACCATTTCACCGATGATTCTCAGCATGGTAGATGAACGTTTGGGATTGAGAATGGAGGTGATAAACCGCTCCAACGCCTCTTCATAGTGCTCGTTGGGACGGGTCCAGCTCGTTTCCAGCTTGGCCTCCCGGGTCGCCTTGATCGCGTATTCGCTAATGCGCCGGCGGTACTCCTCGATTCCTTCGTAATCCGGTCCCGAGAGGTCCATAGGCCAGGTGCCCACGATCGTCTGTAGGAGCATGTACTGGTCCTGAACACTGGGAGCGGGTCCCTCGTCGCGCTCGGTGGTAAATACCTCGCCGTACTCCGCCATGCGGGTGGTCCACTCGTCCCAGATGGCGGGGACCTCCGAGATCGCTGCCAGCCGAGCGCGGACGTCCTCACCCCGTTTATGGTCGTGGGTAGCGGTGGTCACCATGGCAAAGGGGTGATGCTCCAAACGCGATCGAGCGGTATGGTGAAATCCCTGAACTGAGGCGAAGAACCGCTCCGGCTCCGCGCCCACTTCGTTGCGTGCCACAAAGCGGACATCACGGTAGTAGGCGGTGTCCTCCACGGACTTGGCCATCACCGGTGCGGTGAACTGCTGAATCTTCATCGCCAGTTCCACCACCTCTTTCCGGCGGAACTGGCCGGGATACTGGGAGAGTAGGTCCGTAGTGAGTACCGCCTGAACAAAATCGTAGGCGGTGGTATCCACCGTTCGGGCCACGCGACGCGCGCGGGCAACGGCCCATTCGATATCCCGCCGGTCCGCATCGGACACCCCGGACTGATCGACGTAGCTCCGATACACCGGAAAATGTGCCACGATGTCCATGAGTGCCGTCCGTAGCCCCAGACGGGACAGATCCCGGGTGCGCCGGTGCCGTTTCGCCAGGCGACTCATCCGGTTGGCCAGTACGTTCAACTCACTGGCCAGCGTTTCCTGCATCGTCCGATACTTGGCCTCCAGCACCAGGCGATCAAAATCACGTCGCTCCCCGACGAAATCTTCGTAGATGCGGGTTAACGGTTCCTCACCGGCGGGATCGGTGAGTACCTCGTTCACCACTGCCATATGGTCATATCCGGTGGTGCCGCTGGTGGCCCAGTCCGGGCGCAGTTCCTCGTGATGGGCGAGGATCTTCTCCGCCACCACGTAGAGCGGCTGGTCCAGGGCCGCATCCCGGGGCTCAAACGGCGGCCCGCCGCGGCCGATCAGGCGATACGCGGCGGCTTCCTGAAGCCGTTCGAGGTACTGCTTGGGATCGAGAAGGCCATCCACATGATCCAGCCGCATCCCCTGAATTGCGCCTTCATTTACGAGGCGCAGTACCAGCTGGTGGGTGATTTCAAATACCTCGGACCGTTCCATTCTCACCGCCGCCAGATCGTTAATATCGAAGAAGCGCCGATAGTTGATCTCATTTGCCGCGAGTCGCCAGTACGCCAGGCGATACGCCTGGCGCTCCAGCAGCTTATGCAAGCGATCGAAGCTCCGGGGGGTGCCCTCGGTTCCGTTCCAGCTGTGACAGATCTGTTCCGCAGCTTCCCCCACGGCGGGCTCCCGTGATAGCAGCACCGCCAGGCCGCGTTTGAGCTCCTCACCCCGCTGGATGACTACCGCCTGAGCGGAGGCGCTGCGACCGGCGCGGAGTGTACTAAACGCACTGGCCAGGTCAGTCACCTCCTGCTGAAGCGATTCCTGAGCAGACAGCTCCCCAGCGCACTCCCGAAGAATCGTGCCGTAGTCCCGCGGATGAATCGGAAAGCGGTGTTCGTAGTAGTGCACGCTGAAACTTCCCCGGTCGTGATCAAGAGCGAGGCGCAGCTGTCCCGATTCCAGGATGATTCCGTACGGCTCTCCCAATACGGGCACCAGTACTTTTCCCCGCAGGGTCTGCTCGGATGAGTTCCAGTCGATGTCGAAGAAATCGGAGTACGGTGAGTGCTGTCCCCACTCCAGCACGTTGAGCCACCAGGAGTTATCGGAGTATCCCACGCCCATGTGGTTGGGAACAAAGTCGATAATGAGGCCCATCCCGTGGCTGTGCAGCGCCGCCACCAGCGCCGCAAACTCCGCCTCTCCGCCGAACTCACGATTCAGCTGGTTGTGATTGACGATATCGTAGCCGTGGGTGGAGCCGGCGCGGGCCTCCAGAATCGGTGAGGCGTACACGTGGCTGAACCCCATGCGCGCCAGGTCCGGGACGATCTCCGCCGCGGCGGCAAACGTGAACGAAGAGGAGAACTGAAGCCGTATCGTGGCGCGCGGATAGGGGGGGAGAAGTGCCTGGTCGGTGCTCACATCAGTGCTCACATTAGTGCTCACATTAGTGCTCACATTAATGCTCATAGTAGTTCCTTCCATACGTTGATCGACCACGCCTCCATGATGTCGGACCAGGACCGATCGGAGTTGCTGTGATAAACCGGCTCCCGGCGGCTGCCGGCTTCACCGCGCGGGTCCTGAGGACGCGGTCTGGGTTGGGGGGAGAGGTTTACGTCGATGCACCACCATCCGTAGTCGCCGGCATAGCGGACGGAGAGCACCTGGGTCCCGCCTCCGTCGCCGATGGTGGAGCGGAGCCCCGGCAGCAGCGGCTGGAGATGGGTTCTACGGAGGTTCAGGAGTTCTCGGTAGCGATCCGCGTTTCCCGGCGGCTCCAGCACACTTAACGTGAACGTGTCCCGCGCACCGGGGTCCGGTAGATCCTGCAGACCGAACTCCCGGCGACGGCCGTCGCGCACCGCCTCTGCCAGGTCGCCGTCAAAGGCGGAAAAGAAGAGGAAGGGTGTGGTGCTGTGCCACTCTTCTCCCATGAAGATCAGCGGAATCTGTGGGGAGAGGAGCAGTAACGCCTCCGCCGCCGCCAGGGCGATGGGATCTGATAGCGTGGCGAGGCGGTCCCCCCAGGCGCGATTGCCGACCTGATCGTGATTCTGCAGGAAGGAAATGAATTTGGTCGGCGAAAGATCCGTGCTCACTTCTCCCCGCGGGGCTCCCTCATGCGCTGAGGAGCGTTCGCCCTGAAATACGTACCCCTCGGTGAGGGCCCGGAGGAGTTTGGCGTCGGACTCCTGGGCAAAATCGTGGTAGTATCCGTGGCTTTCGCCGGTGAGGAGCACGTGCAGCACATGGTGCATATCATCGTTCCACTGCGCCGTATACTCCGCCGGAGGCCTGAGAAAGTGTGCCTGATTGGCATCATTCTCAAGCACCAGGTGTACCTTCCGGCCGCGGGGAAGGGCGGCGCGCACCGTCTCGGAGAGCTCGGTGAGGATGTGGGGCGTGCTGTCATCATAGATCGCGTGCACCGCATCCAGGCGCAGGCCGTCGAGACCGAACTCATGAATCCAGTACAGGGCGTTCTCGATAAAGAACCGCCGCACAAGGGGACGTGAGAAGTCGATTCCCGCGCCCCAGGGGGTGGGGATCGATTCGGAGAAAAAGTGGTCGCAGTAGACGTGCAGGTAGTTCCCGTCGGGACCAAAATGGTTATAGACCACGTCCATCCAGACCGCGATGCCGTGCTCGTGGGCGGCGGTGACGAGGGCTTTCAATTCCGTGGGGGAGCCGTAGCTGCGGTCCGGAGCGAACGGCAGGACTCCGTCATAGCCCCAGTTGCGAGATCCGGGAAAATCCGCCACCGGCATGAGCTCCAGCACCGTAATACCCAACTCCGCCAGGTAGGGAACTCTCGCCGCCATCCCGGCAAAAGTTCCCTCCGGGGTGCCGGTGCCTACATGCGCCTCATAGATCGTCGTCTCGTGCCAGGGATGGTTGCTCCAGCCGGAGAGATCCAGCGGTGATGAATCCATCACCACGCTGTAACCGTGGACATCGACTTCCTGCATCCGGGAGGCGGGATCGGGCACCAGCAGATCTCCGTTGATGCGGAACCCGTAGCGCGTACCCTCCGGGGCGTCAATTTCCTGGCTGTGAAACCACTGGCGGTGGTCCTCACCATTACCGGGGGAGTGCAGTTCGATCTGATCCGGCGCCGCATCTCCCCGCACTACCTCCAGGGTGACGGTGGTGGCAGTAGGCGCCCATAGCCGAAACACGCGCCGCCCGTCTCCGCGCGCCTCCGGCCCGAAGGAGTATGAAACGGACGGCGTCATGACTGATCCCTCCGAAAGAGGGCGAAGCTCCGGCCCGGGAGGTATGCCATATCTTTGCGCCGATTCACCTGGCCTGCGGCGATCTCCAGTTTCCACGTCCCCGGAATCGAGTTGGGGGTGGTAAACCGTTGTCGCTTGGATCCCGCGTGCAGGAGAAACAGGAAGGTATCGTCCGGTTCCTGTTGGCCCGTTTCACTGAGGAATCGGCTGCCCGCTTCTCCGCTGATGAGTACCTGCAAACTGCGGAGCTTGTGCGAGTGCCAATCAGCTTCCTGCATTTCTTCACCGTCGGGGCGCATCCACACCACGTCGCGCACTTCAGTTCCGGGAATCTGCTGACCGTGGAAGAAGCGGGAGCGTCGCAGAACGATGTGATTGCGACGGAGGGCGATCATCCGCCGGGTAAACTCCAGCATTTCCGCGGCGTCCGCGTCCAGATCGCCCCAGGGCATCCAGCTGATCTCGTTGTCCTGGCAGTAGGCGTTGTTATTGCCGCCCTGACTCCGGCCCAGCTCGTCGCCGGCGGTAATCATGGGAACTCCCTGGCTCAGGAGCAAGGTTCCCATCATATTAAACATTTGCTGGAGCCGAAGGCGGCGAATAGCCGTGTCATCGGTGGGGCCTTCTACGCCACAGTTCCAGCTATGGTTGTGGTCGTGGCCGTCACGGTTATCTTCGCCGTTGGCGTGATTATGCTTCTCATTGTACGAGACCAGATCTCGCAGGGTGAACCCGTCATGGGCGGTGATGTAGTTGATACTCGCCCAGGGGCGACGGCCGCGACTGTTAAAGATGTCGCTGGAGCCGGAGAGGCGGGAGGCGAGTTCCCCGAGGAGGCCCACATCCCCTTTCCAGAATCGGCGTACGGTGTCGCGGTACTTGTCATTCCACTCGCTCCACCCCGGCGGAAAGCCCCCTACCTGATACCCGTTGGGCCCCACATCCCACGGTTCCGCGATCATCTTGGTCCGTGATAGCACCGGATCCTGCGCCACGACCTCGAGAAACGCGGCGTCGTGTTTTACCGTACCGTTGACGCGCGCCAGGGACGTCGCTAGATCGAAGCGGAACCCGTCCACCTTCATGATTTCGGTCCAGTAGCGCAGGGAATCGGTGATCATGCGCATCACTTGCGGATGATCCAGATTGAGCGTGTTTCCCGTCCCCGTGAAATCCATGTAGTACCGAGGCGCGTCGGGCACCAGAGAGTAGTAGCTCAGGTTATCGATGCCGCGAAACGAGAGGTGCGGCCCCATGTGGTTGCCTTCCCCGGTGTGGTTATAGACCACGTCCAGGTACACCTCTATTCCCGCGTCATGCATCACCTGGACATAGCTTTTAAAGTCTTGCAGAAGGTGGCGTTTGAGATAGGCCTGATCCGGCGCGAAAAAAGCGAGGCTATTGTACCCCCAGAAATTGGTAAGATCCTGGTCTTGAAGGTGACGATCTCTCACGAAGGCGTGAACCGGCAGCAGTTCTACCGCGGTAACGCCCAGGTCCTGCAGATACTCCACGATCTCCGGATGCGCCAGAGCCGCAAACGTTCCCCGTTCCGCCTCACGTATCGCGGGGTGGCGCATCGTATAGCCGCGGGGATGTAGCTCGTAAATAATTGACTGATCCCAGGGGGTGTCGGGCTTCGGGCTTCGTCCCCAGGTAAACGCGTCATCCACAACCTGGCATTTCGGCATAAAGGGCGCGCTATCCCGCGTGTCAAAGGAGAGATCTCCCTCGGGGGAGCCCACCTGGTAGGCGAAGAGGGCATCGTGCCAGTGAATCTTACCGCGAAGACTGCGGGCATAGGGGTCTAGGAGCAGCTTATTCGGGTTGAACCGATGGCCTTCATCCGGGGCGTAGGGACCGTAGACCCGATATCCGTAGAGCTGGCCCGGGCGAATATCCGGCATGTAGGTGTGCCAGATCTCGTGGGTGTATTCCTGTAAAGGAAGGCGGGCGATCTCTCGGCTCCCGCCTTCATCGAAGAGGCAGAGCTCAACGGCCTCGGCGTTGGCGGAAAACAACGCAAAATTTGTTCCGCTCCCATCCCACTTGGCTCCCAGGGGATACGGCTTGCCCGGCCAGAGCCGGTAGTCTCTTGAATATGGCATCAGCCTCAAGAGTATGACATGCGGCACGGGATGACAACGGTTTCGCCACTCCCAGTGAGAGAGGAAGATTCGTATTACAAATAGTTAGGGGCCGACGGGTAACTTATGATAGATTCAACTATTACTCGATATAAATAATTAAATTAATACATAAATTGCTAATTTACTCGAGAAAACATGGGGAAACTCCGTGTATAACCGGGTATATACGTTGACCATGTTATTAGGCATCTATAATATGACCAAGATTTTTGTGCGGTTTCCCCACGTGATGCCGCAAAAACCAATGACTCAAAAGAAAAGTGGAGGATGAATGGATTCTGAGACCGGCGCCGGTGCGCTCGTCCGAGCTCTTGAACAACTGGGGGTTGATACCATTTTCGGTATTCCCGGTATACACAATCTGGATGTATACGATCGCCTGATTGCGTCCCGGATTCGGCACGTCACCAGTCGCAACGAGGCAGGAGCCGCGTTTATGGCCGATGGCTACGCCCGAGGACGGAATCGTCCCGGCGTGGCCCTGGTGATCAGCGGTCCGGGCCTCACCAACGCCCTTACCGCCCTGGGTGAAGCGCGGCATGATTCCGTGCCGATCGTTCTGATTTCCTCCGATATTCCGCGCCGCTATTCCGGCGGCAACGCGGGCTATTTACACCAGTTGGCGACGCCCACTACCGTGTCCCGGGCAGTAACCAAAGAATCTATTCGCGTAACCGAGCCCGACCGGATCGAGGAGACGCTGCGGTATCTGTACGAAGTTGCCCGCTCCGGGCGTCCCGGTCCGGTGCACCTGGAGATACCGATCGACGTACTCCAGGAGTACACCTCGGCCGAGTCCACTACTCAGATAGCGGAGATCGCGGACGTGCTGTCCACCGCGGCCTCACCGATTGTGATCGCCGGAGGGGGAGCCGCAGGGCATGGGCCGGCCGTCACGCAACTGGCGGAAAAGCTGAACGCACCGGTGGTGACTACCGCCGCCGGCAAAGGGGTGCTCCCGGAAAACCATCCCCTGAGTCTGGGAGGCCGGCTTCACCTGCCGTCGGTGCGCGGGGAACTCGAGCAGGCGGATGCCGTCTTGGTGCTTGGGTCACAGCTTTCCTCCACCGATCTCTGGGTGGAACGGATGCAGTTTTCGGGCCGGGTTATTGCAGTAAACCTGGACGCCGCGCATATGTATGCTACCACTGAGCCGCACATCGCGCTGCGTGGCGACATCGGCGAGGTGGTGCCGGCTCTAACCCAACGCTTGTCCCCGGGGAACGACGACTCCGCCCGCTCCACCGCGGCAGCGGCACGCGTTGCCGATCTGAAGCAGCGCTGTGAGAGTGAGCTCCCCAATACCTTGGGCCTGCCGGCGGGGACGATCTCCCGGATGCAGCAGGTGTTACAGGCACTGTCGCAGACGCTGGGGCCCCACGGAATTCTCACCGCGGATATGACCACAATCGCCTACTGTGGCATTAGCGAGTACCTCACCGAGACACCGGGAAGCTTCCTGCATCCCGCCGGTTTTGGAACCCTGGGGTTTGCTCTACCGGCGGCGATCGGCGTGGCCCTGCGCACCGATGCGCAACCGGTGGCGGCGCTCGTAGGGGATGGGGGATTTCAGTTTACCATGCAAGAGTTTGCCGTGGCGGTTCAGGAGTCGCTGCCGCTTCCGGTGATCGTGTGGAACGACGGGGGGTACGGTGAGATTCGTCGGGAGGAAGAGCAGCGACATCCGGGACGACGCATCGCCGTAGACAACGGGGGACCGGATTTCTGCGCGTTTGCTGAGTCCTATGGCGCAGCGGCTGAGCGGATCATCGATCTGGAGGTATTGCCGGAACGGATCGAGGCGGCGCTGAGGCATACCGGCCCCACCCTGTTGGAGGTCACGGTCCAATGAGCGCACTCATCCCGGGGGTACGCCCCACGATAGTTGACGTCCATCCGTATGTAGCGGGGAAGACGATTGAGCAGGTCAAGCGGGAATTGGGACTGACCGATGTGGTGAAGCTGGGCTCCAACGAGAACCCCTATGCCCCGTTCCCCACCGCCCTGCAGGCGATGCAGGAGGCCCTGGCGCTGATCCATACCTATCCGGAAAACAGTTTCGTGGAACTTCGCCGGCGAATCGGGTCGGTCTATGGACTCTCCGGAGATCATGTGGCGATCGCCCATGGCGCCGGGGGCATGCTCGAGACGATCGCCCGGGCGTTTATCCAACCGGGAGATGAAGTAGTGATGCTCCAGCAGTCCTACGGACTCTATCGAGAGATAAGCCGTTTCATGGGGGCCGAGGTTCGGGAGGTGGCGCTCAATGACGCGCACCGAGCGGACATCCGGGATATCGTTGCTGCGGTAACCGAGCGCACCAAGATCGTCTGGCTCTGCAATCCCAACAATCCCACCGGCACCGTGATCGAGACCACCGATCTCTCCCCGATCCTGGATGCACTGCCGCCGCAGGGGTGGTTGGTTGTGGATGAGGCGTACGCGGAATTTTCAGATAGCACCGTGCTTCCCGATACTCGTACCCCCCTGGACGCGGGCAAGAACATCATGGTGATCCGCACCTTTTCCAAGGCCTACGGTCTTGCCGGGGCCCGATTGGGGTACGCCTTGGCGGCGCCGGCGACGATTACTGCGATCGATACCGTGGCGGAGCCGTTTAATGCGAACCGGGTGGGTATCGCCGGTGCCACGGCAGTGTTGGGGGAGGGGCTACCGGAGGCGCAGGAGGCGATTCACAAGATTCGCGCCGGTCGAGACCACCTGGCGTCTCAGGTAGCGACTACCGGATCGCTCGTTACGCCCACCGAAACCAATTTCGTATTCTTCGAGCTTCCCCGCAGTGAGACGCGTTCTGCCGACACCGTGGTGGAGGCGCTGCTCCACCGGGGCGTGATCGTCCGCAGCGGGAGCGCCTGGGGATACCCGCGCCACCTCCGGGTCACCGTCGGAACGGACGCCGAGAATGAGGTGTTTCTCAGGAACTATCGAGAGGTGCTCCATGGTTGAGTTTCAGAACGTGAGTAAGATCTATGACGACGGTACGAAAGCGGTGGATGATCTGAGCCTGCAGATCGAGCGCGGGGAGTTCGTCGTATTTATCGGCCCCTCCGGATGCGGGAAGACCACCAGTTTGAAGATGATCAATCACTTGGAGCCGGCGACCTCCGGCTCCGTCATCGTCAACGGCGCGGCGGTGGATGTGGTGGATCCGGTCCAACTGCGTCGCAACATCGGGTATGTGATTCAGGAGATCGGCCTCATGCCGCACCTCACGGTGGGCGAGAATATTGCCACCGTTCCGCACTTGCTGGGCTGGGCTCGTAAGCGGAGCAAGGCCCGGGTTGAGGAACTCCTAAAGCTGGCTGGACTGGACCCGGCGATCTATCGCCACCGCTTACCGGCGCAGCTCTCCGGCGGTCAGCAGCAGCGCATCGGAGTGCTCCGGGCGCTGGCGGCGGATCCCGACGTGGTGCTTATGGATGAACCCTTTGGCGCGCTGGACCCGATTACGAAGGGGAAGCTGCAGACGGAGCTTCTGGATCTCCAGAACCAGGTGCACAAAACGATTATCTTCGTCACCCACGATATCGATGAAGCGCTGAAGCTCGCCGACCGGGTGGTATTGATGCGCCGCGGCAAGATCGAACAGATGGGCACGCCGGAAGAGCTGCAGACTGCTCCGGTGAACGAGTTCGTCAGGAGCTTCATCGGCGAAGATCGGCTCTCCCAGATCTCTCCGGAGGGACCGGTGGACACGCTCGTGGAAGAGGCACCGCTGGTGGTAGCCCCCAGCGCACACCCCACCACCGTACTGGAACAACTCGAGGAGCTGAGCCGCGAGACGGCCCAGATCGTAGATACACGCGGACGGTGGCTCGGGATGGTCTATCTCGCCGACCTTCTGGAGGCTGAGCGCGCGCACCGCGACTCTATCGAACGCCTCGGCCGCAACGATCGCAAGCTGATTCTTCCGGAGGCCACCGTTCGGGATGCGGCGGAGTTGCTGGTAGATTTGGACGCCCCGGTCCCGGTGATCGGCGAGAACGGCACCTTAACCGGTGTGATCACCAACGGCGGTATCGCGCGACTCACGATCAGCCGCCTCACACGAGGAGGGGCCCCGGCATGAACCGCAGTTTTTTTGACCTGTTAATGACCTATCTCTCCCGGAACTGGGTCCGGGTGTTGGAACTGACCTGGGAGCATCTATACATCTCGGGTATCGCCTTGGGATTGACTGTGGCGGTGTGTGTGCCGTTGGGGATCTACCTCACCCGCAATGAGCGGATCGCCCCGTACGTCATCGCGGTGGCTAACGTGTTTCAGACGGTACCCAGTCTGGCGCTGCTGGGATTCCTGATCTTTGTGTTTGGAATCGGCAACGATAACGCCGTGGCGGCGCTGTTTCTGTACGCCATGTTGCCGGTGCTGCAGAACACGTACACCGGTATCAAAAATGTTCCGGTACAGCTGACCAATGCCGCCCGCGGAATGGGAATGACTGAGTTTCAAATTATGTATCGCGTCCAACTGCCCCTGGCGATGCCGGTGATCATTTCCGGTATTCGCGTGGCGTCGGTATGGATTATCGGTACCGCGGCGCTGGCCGCAGCAATCGGCGGCGGCGGGCTGGGACGGTTGATATTTTCAGGACTTTCGTCGATCCGGAACGAAGTGATCCTGGCGGGGGCGCTCCCGGCTACCCTGTTGGCGTTGACCGCTGACTATGGACTGCGCTGGTTTCAGAACGTCGTGGGCCCGGAGCGCCGGGCGCGGCGGATCGCACAACGAGAAGAGAAGATCAAAATCAAAACGTAATCGCAACGAAAGGAGTAATACGATGCGAAAGTTTTTAGTAGTTCTGATGATGGTGGCCCTGATTGGTGGCATGGGATTTGCCAGTGGACAGGCCGAAGGGGAGGCTGCCACGATTCGAGTTGCAGCTCAGGATGTGAACGAGATGGTGGTGCTGGCGCATATGGCGCAGATCCTCATCGAAGAGAACAGTCCGTACAACGCTACCGTGAACACCGGGTTTACCGGGTCCTCGGTGTTGCACCAGGCGATGGAAAGCAACGAGATCGATCTGTATCCCACCTGGACGGGAACGCAGCTCACCGGAATCCTACGGTACGAGGGTGACCAACTCAGTGCCGAGGACACCTGGGAGTATGTGAAGTCCGGCTTCGAAGAGGAGTTCGGATATACCTGGTCGGAGTCGCTCGGGTTTAACAACACCTACATCATGGTGGTCCGCGAGGAGACTGCGGAAGAGTACGACCTGGAAGTGGCCAGTGATCTGGCGGGACTCGCGGAAGACTGGACCCTCGCCGGTGATGACAACTTTGACATCCGCAGCGACGCGTACCCTGGTTGGAGCGAGCACTACGGTATCGAGTTCGACGATGTTCTGCCGATGCAGTACGGCCTGATCTATCGCGCGGTTAATGCCGGTGAGGTTGACGTGGCCGCCGCGTATTCCACTGATAGCCGGATCGCCCGCATGGGATTGGTCATGCTCCCCGACGATCAGGAGTTCTTTCCTGCGTACAACGGGGCCTACGTCTTTTCTGATGAGGTCATCGAAGAGCATTCCGACGTGATTGAGTTGATCAACAGCACCTTGGGTGGGGCGATCTCCACCGAGGAAATGAGCGCTCTCAACGTGCGATACGACGACGGTGAAGAGCCCGCCGATATCGCCCGCGACTGGCTCAGTAGCAACGGGTTTATTGACTGATATCTATGGATACACATACCAATTACGGTCTGTTTATCGATGGCGGCTTTCGGGAGGCGACTTCCGGAGCCGCCTTCTCCGTCTGCAATCCCGCCGGGGGCAGAGAACTGGCTCGGGTTTCCGCCGCCGGATTGGAAGATGTGAACGCAGCGGTTACCGCCGGTGAGGGTGCATGGAAATCGTGGTGGAACACCCCCACTGCCGAGCGGGGAAGCGTCCTTGCCGCTGCCGGGAGGAAGATCGCGGAACACCGCGAGCGCCTGGCGCGGGTAGAATCGCTGGACACGGGACGCGTGATTTCTGAGACGCGCATGGACATCGATGCTGTGGCGGATCTCTTTGAGTACTTTGCCGGGGTCGTTCGTAGCGAGGAGGAGTCCCTGAAGCGCCACGATTCCACGCAGATGAGTCTCATTCTGCGGGAACCGTTTGGGGTGGTGGGGGCGATTGTGCCCTGGAACTATCCCTTTCTGATCTCCGGCTGGAAGATCGCTCCCGCCCTGGCCGCGGGTAATGCGATCATCATCAAACCGGCCACCCTGACGCCCCTCAGTCTGCTAACCCTGGCGGAAATTCTGCGTGACGTACTGCCTCCCGGCCTCCTGAACGTCCTTCCTGGTTCCGGTCGGGAATGCGGCGAGGCGATTCTGGGACACCCGGGAATCAAGAAGCTGAGCTTTACCGGCTCCACGGAGGTGGGACGGCGGGTGGCTGCCCGGGCAGCGGAGCGGGTGATTCCCGCTACTCTGGAGCTGGGCGGCAAATCCGCCAATATCGTGTTTCCCGATGCCGACTGGGATCGCTCGCTGGAAGCGGCGGCTATGGCGATCATGATGAGCCAGGGACAGGTCTGTTCTGCAGGAAGCCGCCTGCTGGTCCACACCGAGATTCACGATCGGTTTGTCCACGAGCTTGCCCAGCTTGTCTCCGAGATAGTTGTGGGTGATCCCTTGGACGATACCAGTCGGATGGGGCCCATGGTATCCGAGGATCAGTTGGAATCGGTGCGCCGCTATATCGAGTTGGGTACGGCGGAAGGAGCCACGGTAGTTGCCGGGGGCAAACGCCTCACCGGCGGGTCGCAGAACGCCTTCGATAGCGGTCCCTATATGGAACCCACAATCCTGTCGGACGTATCTTCCGCGATGCGGGTTGCTCAGGAGGAGATCTTTGGCCCGGTGCTCGTGGTACAACGGTTCTCCTCGGAGGAGGAGGCGGTGAACATCGCCAACGATTCCGTCTATGGACTGGCCGGGGCGGTGTGGACGCGGGACATCTCGGTGGCACTCCGGGTGGCGCAGGCGGTGCGGACGGGAACGATGTGGGTAAACGACTACCACCCGGTGGTGAGTGGCTCCCCCTTCGGCGGGTTTGGCGAGTCCGGCTACGGCCGGGAGGTGCACAAGGCAAGCCTGGAAAGCTATTCCCAGTACAAGACGATCTACATAAATACCGATCGTTCACCGTACGGCTGGTATCGGGGGTAGCGCCCCGGTACCTGGTAGAGGTGGGGCGTTGCTCGGGGCACCGGCTCGCTACCGGTGGGGCCTGCCGAGGCCGGCAGGTTCGTTACCGGTGGTCCACTATAAAATGCATCAGGTCTTCCGCCGGCATGGGCCGGGCAAAGTAGAATCCTTGCAGGTATTCCACGTTCAGGTCGGAGACCAGGTGCAGTTGCGCTTCCGTTCCCACCCCTTCAATCACAACCGGTTTTCCTCGGGAACGGACCGTTTCCACGATTCCCCGAAGATAGTCGATATCGGAGGCGTCCGTGCCCAGTTCGGTGACGAAATCCTTGTCAATTTTGACGGTGGAGACGGGCAGATACTTCAAATAACTTAGCGATGACTGGCCGGTTCCGAAGTCATCGATCCAGATTTCCACCCCTAGCGACTGAATCTCAGTCATGACCGCCACAAATCGGTCGCGATGCTCTCCCGTCCCACTTTCGGTAAGTTCCAGCTTGAGCCGGGTGGGATCTGCCAAGCCGGTGTCCCGTATCGCTTGACTGACTATGGACGGAAAGGCGGGATCCGCCAGATTGGTAGCACTTACATTGAGGGTAAGGAACAGGTCCGGGGTGTCCTGCATCGCATGCAACTGTCGGCATGCGCCGTAGAGCGCCAGTTTGTCGATAGGACCGATGAGCCGGCTGTCTTCGGCAAGTTCGATAAAGGATGCGGGGCCGAGAATCCCGCGGGTGGGATGGTTCCACCGCATCAACGCTTCCGCCCCGGCTACGGAGTGGTCGCGACGGACGATCGGTTGGTAGTACAGCTCCAGTTCGTTCCTTTCAAAGGCGCGCTGCAGGCCGGTCTTGAGCGTCAGACGGTCGCTGGCTTTCTGGTGGGTGAGGTAGTCGTAGTACAGAAACGGCTGGTCCTGCTGCTCCGCCTCGATGACGGCGGAATTGGCACAGTTGAACAGTTCGTCGGCGTCGATGGTATCATCGGGAAAGATCGCGATGCCGACGTGGCACCCCGGGGCCAGGTCGAGTCCCCGGAATCGGTAGGGGATGGTCACCGCACTGTGGAGCTTCTCCGCCACCAGAATGGCATCGAGGCGCGTCGCCAGATCGGGGAGGAGCACTACCAGGTTCGTCCCTTCCCAGCGGAATACAAAGTCGCTCTTACGGACCGTTTCACGAATACGGAGACCGCTATTCTCAAGAAGCAGATCTCCCACCCGGTGGCCGTGCATCTGATTGATCTGTTTAAAGTCACGGAGCATCACAAACAGGAGTGCAATCGGGGGATTCCCGGTGCGACGCGCGCGCGAGAGCTCCTGCTCCACTATCAGCGGAAGGGAACGCCGACTCAGAAGTCCCGTAACGGGATCTTGGTCGGCGAGCGATGGGGGGGTATGGCCGGGCGATATCGATTCCCGCCGCACCAAGAGGATCGCCGCGCCGTGCTGAAGCGCGGTCAATTCAACCGCGGCGTTCTTATTCAGCTGTGCTCCAAAGATCGGGTCCCGAGCTACCACCACCGGTGATGATGCGATTACCTTGCTCAGTGCCACCGCCAGTTCTTCCCAGTACTCAGGCTCGCAGAGCTCGGCGATATTTCGCCCGACGAGGGAGTCCGAATCCCGCCGCAGTAGTTCGCATGCGGAGGAATTGGCATACCGAAGACGACCGTCGGGGTCCAGGAGGAGAACCGCCTCCGACACTACCTCTATCGCTTCGGTAAAGAGTGAACTCTCCATGAGGCCAATTATACGCCACGAATCTTTAGTTTGGTAGGGCCGGGGTTGGCTTTTATCTCGTGGGGCGGCTGCGCTATCATGTACCTGTGCGTGACGAACAACAGATCCGAGAGTATATGGAGCGAGAGCTGGAGCGGGATGTGGCGGTGGTGGTAGCCACGATCTGCCGCGTCCAGGGCTCGTCGAGTCGCCCGCTGGGAAGCCGCATGGTGATTACCTCGGAGGGGACGTTTATCGGTTCGGTAAGCGGTGGGTGTGTCGAGGGAGATGTGGCGCGCCGGGCAAACGAGGTATTCCGGGATAAGGTGCCGCGAACGCTGGACTATGGGCCCGTTTCCGATCCGCTGTTGGAGGTGGGGCTCAACTGTGACGGACGGATCGAGGTAATTCTGGAGTATGTTGATTCCCAGCGGGCGGAGGCGTTGTTTCCCCCGATCGGTAGCTCGCTGGTGACTCGCTACCGTATGAGCGGTGATGGTACAGCGGAGGTAACCCACTACTGGGAGTCGTCGAATCCGGATACGGCGAGTATCGCGGCTACGGCGGATACCACGGCGATGCCGGAAGCACCCTGGTACCGTACGACCACGGCGGATGGAGTGCAGTGGTCCGAGTTGGTGGAACCGCGCATGCCGAAGCCTCTGCTCCTGATCGTCAGTGCCGGGCCCCCGGCGGCGCCCTTGGCGGTGTTCGGCAGAGAAATGGGCTATCGGGTGGTGGTCAGCGATCCTCGGGAGATGTACGCCCGACGGGAGCTGTTTCCCGCGGCGCATGAGGTTGTGTGTTGCTGGCCTCGAGATCTGCCGCAGGTGGTGGGAGTTGGCCCCGGGGGAATCGGCTCCCGCTGTGCCGTGGTCTCGCTCAACCATGAACCGCGATTTGAGGATGATCTGTTTCGCATGCTCATGGAGCAGCCGCCGGTGAGATATCTTGGCGCCCTCGGCAAGCGGCGGCGGCATACCGAACGAATCGAGCGACAATCCAGGGAGGGATTCGATCTTGACCGGCTTCCTGAGATCCATACCCCCATCGGTCTCGATCTTGGCGGCCGCGACCCGCAGGATATCGCTCTGGCGATCATCGCAGAGATTCAGGCGGTACGGACGGGCGCTTCCGGGGGATTTTTATCATCCCGCGAGATGCGCTCGGCGGGGCCGGGACGTTCGGAGGCCACCTCAACGCTTTACTCCACGTACCGGCGTGGTTAGTTTTATATGCATGAATAAGAAAATCATGCAGGTTGTACTGACAGGTGTCGTCCTTCTGGGTGTGCCGGGAGCGCTACTGTTCGGCCAGAATCTGGAAGATGATCCGCTTGCCGGTCACCCAGAGGTGTGCAGTGACGATCTGGACCTGGCCCAGGTGAGAGACGTCTCAGTTCAGGCGTCGGGGTCCGAGTGGCGCTTTTCGGTGACGGTAGAGCACAACGATGACGGATGGGACTACTATGCCGACGGCTGGGTCGTGGTGCATCCCGAAGATGGCACGGTGTACGGTGAGCGCGTGCTGGCGCATCCCCACGACAATGAGCAGCCGTTTACCCGCTCCCTCTCCGGCGTTTCCATACCGGATGGGGTGGATCAGGTGTTAGTGGTAGCGCGCAACAACGTGCGCGGCTTTGGGGGCTGCGGCCAGCTCGTGTCCCTGCCATAACGTAGCGGAGGACGTACCTGGCTGAAACGGTTAGACCTCGAAGCCGCGAAGCATGCGGTCCTGAATCGTGGCGGCCGTGCGCAGACGGTTGTTGCTTTCGGTTACCGCATCTACCGCCGCCGCAATCTCTCGATTGGCGGTAACCACCTCGCTCAGGCCGGAGCGGAGCGCAGCCAGGCTCTCGCGAAACTGATCTGCCGAATCTCCCACGGTGGAAATCTGGGCGGTTATCGCTTCCAGTTCGCGATCTATAGCGGCCATGGCGTCGCTGTTGGCCTGGACCGCGGAGTGGATCTCCTCAAAGGTACCGCGAATTTCCGTGGCTGCGGTACGATTGCGGTGCATATACTCCATGCTGGTAGAGACGGTGCCGTGGACCGCCTCGATGTCGGCGATAATGGCCCCCAGCTCGTTCTCGATTCGGGAACTGGTTTCTTGAGACTGGGCGGAGAGGCCGCGAATCTCATTGGCCACTACGGCAAAGCCGCGGCCCGCCTCACCGGCCCGGGCGGACTCAATCGCCGCGTTCATCGCCAGCATATGGGTGCGGTCGCCGATATCTTTAATCGCCTGGATCAGATTTGCCACATCCCGAGAACGGTTGGACAACTTTTCAACCACCTTGGAGGTGTTGCTCACCGCCTCCACCGATTCATCGGTCTCCTGTACTCCGCGTGTCACCGTAGCGGACCCATCGTCGGCGAGGGCGCGGATCGATCCCGCTCGCTCTACGATGGAGGCCATCTGGTGCATCAAGTTTTCCAGGGATGCCCGGAGTATCTCGGAGGCGTCGGTGATGCGGCGACCGGTATCATCCTGATGACGCGCGTCCTCCTGGAGCTGTTCCACCGCCGAGTCCACCCGGGACACGGCGGACTGGGACTGTTCTGCGCTGGCGGAGAGCTGCTCACCGGTTTCCGCGACGCGGGCTGCCTGTTCCCGGACCCCGGCGATCATCTCCCGCAGGGAAGCCGGCTCCTGGTTGTAGGTTGCTACCACAATTCCACGCTGGGCCACTTCGTTGATCGTGGGTATCAGCCGATCTGAAAAGACGGGAACCACAATGCCATCCGCTCCGTTCTCCGCGGCGCGCCGAATCATGCGATGCCACTGGTCCAGATCGTAGGGGTTGGCGGGGTCGTCGGGGAGCGAAACGGTTACACGGGTACCCCGTTGGGCCAACAGCTGGCCGGCTTCTTCGGCGCCCCGTTTCACCGGCGGCCAGAAGTCGTAGTCCTTGGGAACCAGATACACCAGTTTGTAGAGCCTCTCCGCCGTGTTGGTCACCAGCTCCGCTCGGCCGGTGGTGTCCACCGGGTTTTCCAGCATCCTCCGATAGTTGTCCTGCGTGACCACATCCGGAGTGATGAACTGTCGTGGTGTTTTCGGTTGCCAGCCGACGGTGAGGGCGTTGAAGATGTTGATCAGCGGATTAAAGCCTTGGAGATAGGGGCTCTGCGTGAGCGTTGCGTTGAGATGTCCCGATTCGAAGAACGGGAGAAACTCTGAACGACGTCCATGACCGATAAGAACCACCCGTTCCGAGGTAAACGCATCTTGGAGCGCCGCAAACACTTTGGTGGAGGAGGCTTCCTCCAACTGGTAGACGGCGGTAATCGTGGGATCTTGATTCAAGAGAGCTACGATCCCTGACACCGCCCGGTCGGCCTTCCGGCCGCTGTAGATGATGTCGGCCACGGTGATGTGCGGAAACTCCGCCGCCAGGGTCGTGGTGAACCCGCGCTCCCGCAGCACCGAATAGTTGGTGGTATGATCAACGGCGACCACCGCTACCCGGGCGTTGGGTCCCGCCAGCTCAGCTACGAGGCGCGCCGCCTTACGGCCATGGGCAAAGTCATCAATTCCGGTGTAGGTGAGTCGCTTAATCGGAACCGCCGTCAGACTCATGGCTGCATCCGTGAGGGATGCGGTGGCGGTGACCGTCTCGTTAAAAGCGGTCACCGCAGCTTGAAACGATTTCGACAGGGGGCCTGCCGCATCCCACGGCGACGGTTTGGGGGGTGGGTCTACGGCCAGTCGCCCCTTGGTAATCGCCCACATCGTACGCGCCACCGGCGCGATACCCGACTCCCGCAGGCCGGTGAGCCGCTGCGCGATTAGCTGGTGATTGGTCCGCTCCCGACGGCTGCCGATGATCACGGTTATCAGCAGGAGTACCGAGGACGCAGCCGCGAGAGGAAACGCCCATACCGGCGCCAGCTGCAGGAATACCGCCGCCACAATAAGAAGGAGGGTTGCCACGATCACCAGTATCATGTTCATGAGTGAGAATACGTTATCACGAGTGTGACAAACGTGCAAACAAAACCTGGACACCGGGGAACGGGCAGGGCTTTTGCGACTTTCCCGTCGATTTGGTACTCTTACAAAGTAGAGGTATGAAAATGATAGTATTTCCCAAGAATCGGACGATCTCCATCGTGAGCGGTGGTCTGTCGATAGCTCTGGGCCTGGTAGCGCTGATCTGGCCGGCCGTAACCGCAGAGTTTTTGGCACTCCTGGTGGGGGTGTTCCTGGTAGCGGAGGCGCTGTTCTCGTTTCTTTCCCGAGGACGGGGTACGCTGTTCACCTGGACCGCCGTGGCCCAGGGAGCGGTGGGGTTGTTTGTGGCGCTCTTCCTGGTGGTTATGCCGGGGACAGCCTTGCGGGTGCTGGTGATGATGATCGCCGTCTGGATCGTGATACGGGCGGGGGTTCAGTTATGGACTGCAATTCAGTTTCGCAATCTCACCGGGGTTCCGCTGTTTGTCGGGCTCTTTGGCGGGATCTCGCTGCTGGTAGGCATCCTGCTGATCTCACGGCCTGAGGCGGGAATTGTTGCCTTTGCCTGGCTTATCGGCATCTATGCGATCGTTTCCGGCGTACTGATCCTCATGTGGGGGCTGCGCTCACAGGATTGGGATCCCACCACCGGTGAGCGACGCGTCGGTCCTGATGTTTGAGCGGGCGCTCGTTCCCCTACACCTGAAAGAGCGCCGGCCCCGGGTTGAAGCGGTGATCGCCCTGTTGGCCCGGCTCTCCATTCATAACGTGCGACTGCTGCACGTAGCGGGAAGCGCCGGGAGCGCGCGAAAGTCGGCGGACACGTTGGAGACGATGGCCCATGAAATCGCCGATGCGTTCTCCCCGGCTGAACAGTTGACGGTTTCCGCGCAGACCGTCTCCGGGAGCGCCGTCTCGGAGACGATCGAAACGGCAGTCGCCCAAGAGGCGGATGTAATCGCGGTTCCGTGGAAACGCAAGAACTGGGTGCAACGGAGTCTCCTCGGGAGTACCTCGTTGGATCTCATCCGCCTCGCGGATACGCCGATCCTTATTCAGAAGAACAATCCCGGTCGCGCTCCTGAATCGGGAGAACCGCTTTCCGTGTTGTATGCAACGGACCTCAAGGAGTCCGATGAAAACGTCTTTCCCCTGATCGAAAGTGGGGCACTGGGCACGATATCGCTCACGATTCTCACCGCTGGGCAACGAGCTCCCGATCCCGATGCAGAGTCGCGGCGCATGGAAGCGGTGGAGGCCGCGTTGGA
>JAWOCO010000360.1:0-4668 GCA_046483765.1 Alkalispirochaeta sp.
CAGCTCCCAGGGAGATGAGGTGATCGTGGCAGTGGAGGATGGCGACACGCTCTACCGGGACACCGCTCCGGTGCGGGTGGGATATCGTGAACACACCTCCACCACCACGATCTTCGATATGACCTATGGGCATGGTCAGTTCTCCTCCGGGCGGGAAGACCGCAGTTACCGGGGAGAGATTGAACTCCTTCCCCGGGACGGCGTCTTCACCGTAGTCAACCGCCTCTCCGTCGAGGAATACCTATACAGCGTGGTTCCCTCCGAAATGCCCGCCTGGTGGCCGCAGGCAGCGCTGGAGGCGCAGGCGATCGCCGCCCGCTCCTATACCCTTTATCCGCGCGATCGCTATGACGAACGGGGGTTCGATCTCCTCAGCTCCGTGACCTCCGCCTACTACCCCGGCGTCACCAATGAAGATCCCCGCACTACCGAAGCGGTTGATGCCACGCGCGGATTAGTTCTCCGGGACGGCAGTCGTACCCTGGATGCGGTGTATAGCGCCAATCACGCCGGCTATGCCGAGGCCGCCGGAAGCGTGTGGGGATGGCCCAACTCCCTGGTGGCCACCTCCGACCCGCTCCTGCCGGAACTGAAACCGGACCGCAGTCCCGCGGTTGTCTACCAATGGCTGGTCTCCCGGCCGGACAGCTACTCCGGCCGACCTCCCTACGCGGCACGCAGCTCCTACCGCTGGACGCTGCTTGTTCCTCGCGAAGCGATCGAACAGCGCCTATCCGATTCCGATCAATCCGTGGGAACGGTAGAAACTATCAGTCCCGGCCCGCGGGGAATCAGTGGACGCGTAGAGTCGGTGACGATTCGAGGAAGCGCTGGGGAGACAGTGGTCCGGAGGGACGCGATCCGCTCCCGTCTGGGAGGCTTGCGGAGCAACCTGTTTGTGGTAAGCGCCTACGCCGGACCGGACCTGCACGGCCCTGGACCCGAGTCCGAAGAGTCCTCCGAAACAGGAGAGGCCGGCACCACCTCTCGAAGCGACACTGACCAGGCCGGCGAGTCCGGCGAGGCGCGGTCCAGCACATCCAGCGAGGCCCCAGCGTACTTCTACTTCCAGGGCGCCGGCTGGGGCCACGGAGTCGGGCTGGATCAGACCGGCGCCGCCGGTATGGCGGAGGCCGGGTTCGATGCGGAAACGATCCTGAACCACTACTACCCCCGAAACGAGGTGGTACCGTGGTATTAGCCGGTGGTGTTGGTAACAGGCGCGATAGTGCCTGACGGCTGAAAGCTGCCCGTTGTGGGTTGTGGGGTGAGAGCTGCGGGCTGAGACCTCAGGCCGTACTAGAAGACCTCAAGCACCTCCATAAAGAGCATGTAGAGAAAGGTGGCCAGCGCCGCGGTGCCCACCGTTCGCAGGAGAGCTCGCGTGCGCGGTTGCACCAAGCCGGTAGGGTCTTTTCGCTTTCTTTCCGTAAACAGGTAATGCAGACCTCCATAGATCACGAAGAAAACGACACTCTTTCCCAGCAGTTCCATAGCGGCTCCTCCTACTTTCAACCTGCAAAGAGGCGTCGCTTTCTGTCAAGGGCTGTATATAGAATCCTGTTGCAGCCCCGAACCTAAGTCTTCACCTGACGGTGAATTACCTACGAACCTACCAAAAACCCCTAACGCGGGATGCAAACCTTTATCAGACCGGGTGTTATGGAGCGCTGTGCAACAGGATTCTTGACACAGCCCCACTATCGAGTGAGGCTGCGGTGCGTGTAGCGGTGGGGGCGGTCCACCTTGTTGCCGTACTTCTTGCGACGGAACTCGGCGTATTCGCTCCAGTTGCCGTCGTACCAGAAGACGCCGTCCTCCTCGAACGCCAGCAGGTGGGTGCACACGCGGTCCAGGAACCAGCGGTCATGGCTCACCACCAGCGCGGAGCCGGCAAACTCGTCTACCGCCTCTTCCAAGGCTCGTAGGGTGTTCACGTCCAGATCGTTGGTGGGCTCGTCCAGGAGGAGCAGGTTCCCCCCCTCCAGAATCATCATCGCCAGATTCATACGGTTGCGCTCACCACCGGAGAGCTCCCCCACTTTCTTGGACTGATCGGTACCGTTGAAGTTGAACCACGAGCAGAACGCCCGGGAGTTCACCTGCCGCGTTCCGGAAGGACCGCCGCCCAGGGTGATCAGATCCTGGCCGCCGGAAAGCTGCTCCCAGACCGTCTTGGAGTCGTCCAGGGATCCGCGCATCTGGTCGGCCCAGGCGAGCTTCACCGTCTCTCCCACGCGGAGCGTGCCGTCGGTGGGCTCTTCTTCCCCACCAATCATGCGAAAGAGCGTCGTCTTACCGGCGCCGTTGGGTCCCACGATGCCCACGACCGCTCCCGGGGGAACCTCAAAGTTCAGGTCCTGAAAGAGGAGCCGATCACCGTAGGCTTTCTTCAGATTGGTGGCCTCTACCACGATGTCACCGAGCCGCGGTCCCGGGGGAATCGTGAGCTGCGCCGTTTTCACGCGCTCCTTGCCACCCTCGTTAAGCAGTTCCTCGTAGCGCTTAATCCGTTCCTTGCTCTTGGTGTGCTGGCCTTTGGGAGACATTCTGATCCACTCCAGCTCCCGCTCGAGCGTTTTCTTCCGCTGGCTCTCGCCCTTTTCCTCGCGGGCCAGGCGCGCCTGCTTCTGCTCAAGCCACTGGGAGTAGTTACCCTTCCAGGGGATCCCTTCACCTCGGTCTAGCTCCAGGATCCAGCCGGCAACGTTATCCAGAAAGTAGCGATCATGGGTGACCGCGATCACCGTACCGGCGTATTCCCGAAGGTGCTTCTCCAACCACGCCACCGTCTCGGCATCCAGATGGTTGGTGGGCTCATCCAAGAGCAGAATGTCCGGTTTCTGGAGGAGCAGCCGCACCAACGCCACGCGGCGGCGCTCTCCACCGGAAAGGACATCCACCTTGGTATCACCCGGGGGGCAGCGCAACGCGTCCATCGCCATTTCCAGACGCGCGTCCAGGTCCCAGCCGCCCACGGCATCCAACTTCTCCTGGATTGCCGCCTGCTTCTCGCCGAGCTTCTCGTAGTCGGCGTCGGGATCACCATACGCCTCGTTTACCGCCTCGAACTCCGCCAGGAGATCGGTGATCTCCTTGGCACCCTCCGAAACGATCTCCAGCACCGTCTTGCCGTTTTCCAGGTGCGGTTCCTGTTCCAGATAGCCGATCGTGTATCCCGGAGAGACGGTGATCTCTCCGGTGTATTCGTCATCTTGTCCGGCGAGGATGCGCATGAGCGTGGACTTACCGGATCCGTTGAGTCCGATCACGCCGATCTTGGCGCCGTAGAAATAGGAGAGGCTAATGTCTTTGAGCACCGTCTTGGTACCGCGGACGCGGCTAACCCCGTGCATCGTATAAATGATTTTCTTATCGTCGTATGTCGTTGCCATTGCGTGCAGTATAGCAGAATGACGATGGACCGTGAACTCAGCGAACAAATCCAGTGCAGACAGGTCGACTGGTCCATGGCACACTTCCACCCATGAACCGCGATCTGCACCGGCCCACGATTCACTTCTCCCCGCCGGCCAACTGGATGAACGATCCCTGCGGTCTGGTGTGGCATAACGGGCTATTTCATCTGTACTACCAGCACAATCCCCAGGAAAACCGGTGGGGCCCGATGCACTGGGGCCATGCGGTGAGCGAGGATCTGTTCCGCTGGCGAGATCGTCCCGTGGCTCTGTATCCAGATGCCACCCACGGCATGGCGTTTACCGGCTCAGCGGTGGTTGTGGACGCATCGACAGCGCCGGCCGGCGCCGCGGGGCCGGCAGGACCGGGCGCCGCGGGGCCGGCAGACACGGGAGGGCCGGCATCGGCGAAGCCCAAGACCACGCCCACGTCCACGTCCACGCCCACCGACAACGAGGCCCCCAAGGCGGGTTCCGTTCCGCCCCTTCGGGCGATCTACACCGGCGCTCTTCCCCAGGGTTCGATCCATGCCACGCGGCAACAGCAGTGTCTCGCCGTGAGTACCGATGGTGACCGGTGGGAGCCGCGGGGCGTGGTGCTGCCCAATCCCGGCGTTCCCGATTTTCGCGACCCCAAGGTGGGACGCCACGCCCGCACCGGCCGGTGGTACCTGGTGCTGGCCGCCGGCGATCACGTGCAGTTTTACTCATCCCCCGATCTAAAGCAGTGGAGCTATGAGAGTAGCTTCGGCCGCGGCCTGGGGTACACCGAAGGAGAGTGGGAGTGTCCCGATCTCTTTCAGCTTCCCCTCCCTCAGGACCTCTCCCCTGGCGAACCCCAGGGGTACCCCGAGAGCGAACCCCAGGGAGGTTCTCCCGATGCCCCCGCCGGTGAACCGCGGTGGGTATTGGTAGTCCATGTGGGACGGGGACTCTCCAACCGGTACGCCGGGGCGCAGTACATTACCGGTGAGTTTGACGGCCACCAGTTTCACGCCGCGGAGACAGACTTTCGCCCGGTGGACCAGGGCCACGACTTCTACGCGGCGCAGAGCTGGAACGGCACGACCCGGCGTCGCATCTGGATCGCCTGGGCCTCCCACTGGGCACACTCGGACGCTACGCAAACCACCGGATGGGCGGGAACGCTCACCCTGCCCCGCGAACTGTCGCTGGTGCGCGACGGTGCCGAAGGGGTAGCGCTGTGCCAGCAGCCGGCACGGGAACTGGCGGCCCTCACGGCGGATGA
>JAWOCO010000364.1:0-5148 GCA_046483765.1 Alkalispirochaeta sp.
TTGCCGAGGATGACTCCTACCTGGCGGCGCTCAACACCGTGGTGGAGAAGTTCCGCCGGTATAAGGCGGGCAAAGACACCTGGTACCGCGGTGCCAAGAAAAACACGATCGCCTATTTCTCGATGGAGTACGGCCTGGATGTGAGCTTGCCGATCTACTCCGGTGGTCTCGGCGTTCTCTCCGGGGACCACATGAAGTCCGCCAGTGACCTCGGTCTCCCCTTGGTGGGTGTAGGACTCCTGTATCAGCAGGGCTACTTTCAACAGTACCTTAACGCCGACGGATTTCAGCAGGAGAGCTACCCGGAAAACGACTGGTACAACATGCCCGTGCGACAGGTCTTCGACAACGACGGCAATGAAGTCAAAATCAGTGTGCAGCTCGCCGATTCTCTGCTGGTTGCGCGGGTGTGGGAGGTCAAGATCGGCCGCATCAGCCTATACCTGCTGGATGCCAACCTCGATGAAAACAGCGAGGCCGACCGGGCGATCACCGCCAGTCTCTACGGTGGCGACCGGGAAATGCGGATGAAGCAGGAGATCCTCCTGGGCATCGGCGGGCTCCGGGCGCTGCGCGCGATGAATATCAACCCCGCCGTAACCCACATGAACGAAGGGCACTCAGCGTTCCTGGGGATCGAACGGATCCGCGAGTACATGCACCTCCACGGGCTCACCCGGCAGGAGGCAATTCAGGCGATCTGGCCTACCAACATCTTCACCACCCACACTCCCGTGCCCGCCGGCAATGAGCGCTTCGGTAATGACCTGATGCAGAAGTACTTTCACGCGATCACCGACGGCACCGGTTTCGGGTGGGAAGAGTTTATCGCGCTGGGGCGGGAGAACCCTGAAGATCCGCAGGAGCCGTTCTGCATGACGGTACTGGCGATCAAGCTCAGCGCCTACAACAACGGCGTCAGTGAACTCCACGGGGCGGTATCCCGGGATATGTGGAAGCAGATCTGGCCGGAACTGCCGATCGACGAGGTCCCGATTACCCATATTACCAACGGGGTCCATACCCGATCGTTTCTCAGTCCGGAACTGAAAGACCTCCTCGATCGTTACTTCGGACCACGCTTCTACGACGAGCCCACACATATTGAGATCTGGGATCGTATGACGCGCGTTTCCGACGAGGAACTGTGGCGGATCCATGAGATGCGTAAGAATCAACTGGTCACCTTCACTCGGGAGCGTCTGAAGCGCCAGCTCACGCGGCGCGGCGCCAGCCGCTCCCAGTTGGTCCACGCCGACGAGGTGCTCTCGCCGTACACCTTCACGATCAGCTTCGCCCGGCGCTTTGCCACCTACAAGCGCGCCACCCTGCTCTTTCGTGATCCGGACCGGCTGCGCCGTCTCCTTACCAATCCGGACCACCCGGTGCAGATCATCTTTGCGGGTAAGGCGCATCCCCACGATATTCCCGGCAAGAATCTGATCAAAGACATCGTCCACTTTGCCAGCGATCCGGAAATTCGCAGCAAGATCGTCTTTCTGGAGAACTATGATCTGGAAATTGCAAAGTACCTGGTCAGCGGCAGTGACATCTGGCTCAACACTCCGCGGCGTCCCATGGAAGCGAGCGGCACCAGTGGCATGAAAGCGGCGATCAACGGCGTGCTCAACACCTCGATTCTCGACGGATGGTGGGCGGAGGGATACGATCCGGACCGGGGATACGCGATCGGTGCCGGCGAGGAGTACGAGGATGAGGAGCTGCAGGACGAGATCGAGAGCAAACTCCTCTATGACCTCCTTGAGCGGGAGATTATTCCCACCTTCTATGAGCGTGGTCGCGATGGACTGCCGCGGGATTGGACCACCAAGATGAAGGCCTCCATGGCCGGGCTGGGGGGATTGTTCTCCACCAGCCGCATGCTCACCGAGTACTCCGAGCGGTTCTACCTCCCCGCGCTGAGGAACTACGAAAAGGTTAACAAGAACGAGCTTGCCCAGGCGCGCCGCACCACGGAGTACATCCAGCGGCTGAAATCGCAGTGGGAGAGCGTGTCGGTCTTCAAGATCGAGGGAACCGAAAGCCGCTCACTGAAGGTGGGAGACACGTTCTCGGTGTCCTGCCACGTACATTTGGGAACGATTGATCCCGCGGAGGTGACGGTCCAGGTGTACACCGGCCGAATCGATGCCGACGGGGAGCTCGAAAACCCCCAGACCGTGGATATGAAAGTCTCCGGGGAAGACACTGAGGGCTTCGTGTACAAGGTAAAAGTCAAATGTCGGCAGGCTGGGCGTCAGGGTTTCGCCGTGCGAGTGTTGCCCAACAACGACGACCTGGTGCATCCCTTCATTCCGGGGCTGATCCGCTGGCACCTGTGATCGGCCGGTAGTCGGCCCCCGGGTACCCGCCGGGCAGTATCCACCGATCGCGGTGGGTGCTGCCGTGGTTGCCCCGGCAGAGCAGAGCAGGGCAGAGCAGAGCAGGGCAGAGCAGAGCAGAACCTACAGCGCAAACTGACCGATAAACGGGTCGGCCACAACAAACAGCACCACGATTACTAAGCCCGGCAGGAAATCGGCGGTCTTGATCGTGCGCAGTTCCAGCAGGTTGAGTCCGATCATCACCACCATGGCTCCTCCAACACCGGAGATCTCACTTACCATGAGCGGACTCACCAGTGGCGCCAGGAGTCCCGCCAGGAGCGTCAGAACCCCCTGATACAGAAGCACGCTGATCGCCGAAAACCCCACCCCGATACCATAGGCGGCGGTGAGCAGAATCGCCATAAACCCGTCCATTACCGACTTGGTGAAGAGCAGCTCGTAGTCACCCTCCACACCGGCACGAAAGGAACCGATGATCGCCAACGCCCCGACGCAGAAGAGCACCGAAGACACCAGAAAGCCCTGGGCAAAGGAATGGGTCCCAGCGGCATCGTGCTCCGGCGCAGGGATGGCGCCGGGCGTGGTTCGCGGCTGAAACCGCCGCTTCAACCATTCCCCCAGCTGGTAGACGCGATCTTCGATTCGCCAGGCGGTGCCCAGCAACCCCCCAATTACCAGCGACAGTACC
Source organism: Alkalispirochaeta sp. (assembly GCA_046483765.1). GTDB lineage: Bacteria > Spirochaetota > Spirochaetia > DSM-27196 > Alkalispirochaetaceae > Alkalispirochaeta. The sequence continues at coordinate 3,037 of JAWOCO010000364.1, forward strand.
AAATAGAGAAATCTCTGTGACTCCAGGGCCATACTGATACCGATCAGCAGGGCCACCACGCCGACACCGGAAAAAACCACCGCTCGAAACTGGGCGCCGATTCGGCCTCCAATAAGTGTGCCGATGGCGGACCCGAACAGAATAGCTAACGCGTTGACGATGCTTGCGATCATGGGCGTGATTGTAGCCGCCTTGCAGCGGGCATGCAAACGTGCTACCGTTCTCGACGTGATACGACGCACTCTTTTCGTTGGCGTTATTGCCGTGATCGTGCTGATTGCAACCTCCTGCCAATCGGCTCCTGAGGAGATTCCTCCGGACCTGAGCCAGATGGAGATGTTTCAACGAGCGCAGGAAGCTTCCGACCAGGGACGGTACGAGCAGGCCTTGGCCTACTACGAGGAGTTTATCCGCCGCTTCCCTGATGACCAGGGATCCATCGTGGAGGCTGAGTACGAGATCGCCTTCATTGCATACAAGCAGGATCAGCTGTCGGACGCGCGCCGGGGATTCGAGGAAATCCTGGCACAGTATGAGTCTGAAGACTCCGGCAACCTCCCGGCGTGGCCCCGCGTTCTCTCCGAGAAGCTCATTGAGCGCATCGATGAGCGTATGGAGGAAGAGGGCCTGCTTGAAGGTATCGGTTCCGACCAATCTGATGCCGCCTCCGAATCCACATCCGATTCCGCTGCTGAGTCCCCGTCCGAAGAGTAACATCCCCGGGACTCCATATTTGCTTGACACCCCTCTCTCCTCATGATACCCGGTATATACTATGCACGTACCATATGAGTCGTTTCTTGCTGCGGTCCCCGACGGCGCCGCACGTCTTCGCGAGCTATCGGAGCGCTTTGAGGCCCATTTTGGCCACCGTCCCACCGTAGCTGCCAGTGGTCCGGGACGGACGGAACTCATCGGCAATCACACCGATCACAACAACGGAAGGGTGGTGGCCGCCGCGATCGACGCCGACGCGCTGGTAGTGGCAGCTCCCGCCTCCGGATCAACGGGATCACTGCTTTCTCACGGATGGCCCCAGGCGTTTACCACCGACCTGAGCGTGGAAACTCCCAAAGACTCCTCCTATGCGCATGACACGGAACGGCTCATGGCGGGCGTTGCCGCGGGACTGCGCCGGCATGGTCACGCAACCCCGTCCTACTCTGCAGTGCTGGAAAGCCGGGTAGCTCCCGGAAGCGGGCTCAGCTCCTCGGCAGCATTGGAGATCGCCCTGGCGGCAGTCCATGGGGCCCTCAGCAAGGAAGAGATCGATCCGGTGGCGGCGGCGCGGGCCGGTCAGTATGCGGAAAACTCCTTCATGAACAAGCCCAGCGGTCTCATGGACCAAATGGCCAGCGCCGTGGGAGGTACGGTGGGGATCGACTTTGCCGACCCGGACCAGCCGCGATACCATCGCCTGGGTCTTGATTTTCGATCCCACGGACAGCGACTGGTGGTAGTCAATACCGGCGGGAGTCACGCCGATCTCACCGACCAGTACGCGGCGATTCCCCGCGAGATGGGGCAGGTGGCCGCCGCGCTGGGAGTTACCACGCTCAGCGAGACAACGCGCAGAGAGCTCCTGTCCCGGCTGGGCAAGGTGCGCGCTGCGGTGGGCGATCGGGCGGTGCTCAGGGCGTTTCACTTCTTTGATGAACAGGATCGCGTGTCGGCACTGATCGACGCGGTGGACTCGCGGATGTACGACCACGTACTCCACCTGATGCAGGCCAGCGGCACCTCCAGTTGGACGCTTCTGCAAAACGTTGCCGCTGAAGGGGCGGTACAGGAACAGCCGATCGCTCTGGCGGTGGAAGTGACCCGCACGTACCTGAACGCCCGCGGAGCCTCAGGCGTTGCCCGCGTACACGGGGGCGGCTTTGCCGGGACGATGCTCGCAGTCATTCCCGAAGAGCTTATCGACGAGTATCACCAGATCATGTCCCGCGCCTTCGGGGAGTCCAGCGTCACCGAACTTACGATCCGTCCGGAGGGGATGCTGGCTACCGCGCTTTAAAGGTTGCGCTCCTTGCGGATCGTCTGCCACGCGTCCTGGATCTCCTGAAATCGCTGCGTGGCGTACTCCACGAACTCCTCCGGCATACCCTCGGA
>JAWOCO010000388.1:0-3101 GCA_046483765.1 Alkalispirochaeta sp.
CCGGGCGAGAATATAGGCGCCTCCCAGGAGCATAATCTGGGGATCGGCCAGTACCTGGGGCCGGAGCTCCGTGCCGGCGATTACGAAGAAGAGCGCATAGATCGGAGGGGTCAGCGGTCGGAGAATACGAAAGATGCGGTGGTTCTCTGGGGACAGATTGATCAGCAGCGCACCGGCAGTCATGTTGGTGAGCAGCGGAGACAGGTTAAATACCACCGCCAGGGCGGTTGCCATGAAGAGCACACCCAGCGTGGTGATAAGGATCTCGTTTTGGTTGCTCTGGCGCCACGCCAGGAGATGGACCAGGGCTCCGGTACCCACTCCCAGGAGGATAGAAAACCCCACCTCCCCCAGCGCGTGAAAGACGATCGTCACCGTACCGTGGGCGGCAGCCTCGGCCGCAGTTGCATCCGCCAAAATGCTGGCGGCCAGCGCGAAGACTACCCCAAAGAGGATCACCGCTCCCGCGTCATCCAACGCCACCACGCCGTACAGGTAGTCCACAAACTTACCCTGCGCCCGCAGACTCTGAACGATCGCCACCGTGGCTGCCGGCGCCGTGGCGGAGGCGATCGCCCCCAATAGCAGCGCGAAGGGAATCGGCAGGGATAGTAACGCCAAGACCGCCGAAACGATGACAAAGGTGGCGATTAACTGTACCAACGTGATAATGACGATCGCCGTGCCCAGCCGTTTCAACTTCACCCAATAGAACTCACCACCGATGGTGAGCGCAATCAGTCCCAGGGCAACTTCAGTTACCAGCCCCAGTCCTTCGCCCATGTGGTGCGGGATCACCCCCAAGACCGATTCTCCCACCAGGAGACCGGCGATGATATAACCGGTTATCTCCGGCAGACCCACGCGGTTCACGAGCTTCCCCACCAGATAGCCCAAGAGGAGCAGGATTCCCAAAGAGAACAGGGCGTGTTGTGCGAGCAATTCTCGAAGCGCTTCCACCGCCCCCACTATAGGGCACGATCACCGCGGGGGCAACGGGGCCGAGCGGTAACAGGCGAACCCCCGGACCGGTGCGCGTTTTCGGCCATGGGGCCGGAAAAAAGCGTCCGCGCCGCGGAGATCGCCCTCCCCAAATTCCCGACTATGATGCTATACTTTCCGCCTATGGAACCATCGATCATTTATACTCGAGTAGATGAAGCTCCGGCATTGGCGACGTATTCGCTGTTGCCGGTGATCAAAACGTTTGTGGACGCCGCCGGGGTAACCGTGGAGACGCGGGACATTTCCCTGGCCGGCCGGATTCTGGCGGCGTTTCCCGACTATCTGCAGCCGGAGCAGCGCGTTTCCGATGACCTGGCAGAATTGGGTCAGCTGGTTCACCGGCCGGAGGCCAACATTATCAAACTGCCCAATATCAGCGCCTCCGTACCACAGCTCCGCGCCGCGGTGGTGGAGCTGCAGCAGCAGGGCTACGCCGTTCCCGACTACCCGGAAGACCCCAAGACCGCCGAGGAGCAGGGAATTCGGTCGCGCTACGACAAGATCAAAGGGAGCGCCGTGAATCCCGTGCTTCGCGAGGGCAACTCCGACCGCCGAGCTGCCCGCTCCGTCAAGCAGTACGCCCAGACCTATCCCCACTCCATGGGGGCGTGGAGTCCCGATTCCAAGTCGCACGTCTCCAGCATGACGGAAGGTGACTACTTTGGTAGTGAGAAGTCGGTCACCGTACCCCGCGCCACCACCGCCTCGATTCGGTTTGTTCCGGCGCAGGCGGACGCGCTCGGCTCCGGGACCCTGAAAGACGGAATCGTCCTGGACGACGGGGAGGTGATCGATGGCGCCGTACTGCGACGGGAGGCACTTCGCGCCTTTATCGCGGAGCAGATCGAAGACGCCAAAAAACAGGGTGTGCTCTTTTCGGTCCATCTGAAAGCCACGATGATGAAAGTCTCCGATCCGATCATCTTTGGGCACGTGGTTTCGGTGTTCTTCAAAGACGTTTTTGAAAAGCACGCCGCCGCCTTTCAGCGGCTCAAGGTTAGTCCCAACAACGGCCTCGGCGATCTCTACGCCCGTCTGCAGGAGCTTCCGGAGGCACAGCGGCAGGAAATCGAAGCCGATATTGATCGCGCCTTTGCCGATGGGCCCGGGGTGTTCATGGTGGACTCCGATCGGGGGATTTCCAATTTTCATGTGCCCAGTGACGTGATTATCGACGCCTCCCTCCCGGCGGCGATCCGCAGTTCCGGTCAGACCTGGGGGCCCGACGGCGCGCAGCACGATACCAAGTTCGTAATTCCCGACCGCTCCTACGCCGCGGTCTACCAGACCGTCATTGATGACTGTAAGCGTAACGGCGCCTACGATCCCACCACGATCGGATCGGTGTCCAACGTGGGACTCATGGCCAAAAAGGCGGAGGAGTACGGCTCCCACGACAAGACCTTTGAGATGCCCGCTTCCGGCACGGTGGAGGTTGTGGACAGTGACGACAACGTGCTACTCACCCAGGAGGTGGCGGAAGGTGATCTCTTCCGCATGTGCCAGGTGAAAGACGTGGCGGTGAAGGATTGGGTCAAGCTGGCGGTGAACCGCGCCCGGGATACCGGCGCCCCGGCGGTGTTTTGGCTGGACAGTGATCGCGCCCACGACCGGGAACTCATCCGGAAGGTGGAGGCGTATCTACCGGACCATGATACCGAGGGACTCGAGATCAGCGTCATGCCCCCGGCGGAGGCGACCCAGTACAGCGTTGATCGGATGCGCGCCGGACATGACACGATATCGGTAACCGGTAACGTGCTCCGCGACTATCTCACCGACCTCTTTCCGATTATCGAGTTGGGGACCAGTGCCAAGATGCTCTCCATCGTTCCCTTGATCAACGGCGGAGGCCTCTTCGAGACGGGGGCTGGAGGTTCGGCTCCCAAGCACGTGCAGCAGTTTGTGAAGGAAGGCCATTTGCGGTGGGACTCCCTGGGGGAGTTTCTGGCTTTGGCGGTCTCTTTGGAGCATCTGGCAAAGACGTTCGACAATCGGGGAGCGCAGCTGCTGGCGGAGACGCTGGACGAGGCCACCGGAGAGCTTCTGCAGGCGGGTAAGTCCCCCTCGCGGAAGGTAAAGGAGCTGGACAACCG
>JAWOCO010000399.1:0-7915 GCA_046483765.1 Alkalispirochaeta sp.
GCGTGCACTTGGCCGTCGCCATGGGAGACCGCGCCGTTCTCAGCCGGCACTTCGGACGGAGAATCGCGAACCTTGTCCAGCAACGCCACATCGACCTGTCCGTATGCAACCACCGCCACGTGCCGCTTGGGCGGAAACAGCTCGCCCGCGTCCCGAAGAAACTGCTCAGTTGCTCCCGATTCACTCAAATCGCCGCGATTAGCCAGCAGCACATCCGCCGCCTCGATCTGGTCCCGATAGGTCTCATTGGTGCGGTGACGCGCGCTGACCCAGTGGGCCGGGTCTACCAGCGTTAGGATCGTCCGCAGCTCTACCGCCTCCGCAAGCCCCGGCTGTCGCAGCGTATCGATAATACTGCGCAGGGTCGCAATCCCGGTGGGCTCAATCAGGAGGCGGTGCGGGCGTTCGCGCCGTAGCAACCGCACCACCGCATCCTGAAACGCGAACCCCGCGGTACAGCAGATGCATCCCCCGGGGATTTCATGCAGGACGGCCCCCTTGGGAGTGGGGGCGGCCCCGCCCACGGAGCTGCCGGCACCCAGGGACACGTCATTGCCCAGGGGCACGTCATCGTCCAGGGACGCGGCCCCGCGCAGCAGGCTGCCGTCGATTCCGATATCCCCGAACTCGTTGACCACTACCGCCCACTTCTCATGGGCCGGTCGCTGCTGCAGCAGGTGGTTGATCGCGGTGGTCTTACCAACACCGAGAAATCCCCCGATGATATTGACGAGCGTGCGCTCACCCATGTGACAGGTTCTCCCGATGGTCAACCAACATCAGTACGCTCATGGTGACCGCCACCAGCGCCGGCACCACGGCCACCAGGCCCATCCACGGAATCGGCAGCCCCACCGCCAGCAGGATGCCCACCAGGGGGGGAATCACCGTTCCTCCGGAGGCGCCGGTCCAGCCCATCGCCGCCACGGTGGTGGGAGCATCCTGCTTCAGCGCCTTAGACACCGCCCCGATCAGGGCGGGGAAGAGATTTGCCGTGGCCAGCCCAAACCCCAACACCGCCAGCGCGATCGCCGGCGCGGGAAGCGTGGCCCAGATGACTCCCGCCAGCGCCATCGCTCCCATGGAACCGGCCAATACCACGCGGGGCTTGAGGTGCTTGAGCAGGTAGGACCCCACCACGCGACCGACGAAGACCCCCACCATCACGGTGAGCGCATACTCTTCAGTGGTCCAGACCCATCCCTCCGCCGCTGCCGGGGGAGCGCCCGCCGGGGAAGCCGCTGCTGCCGAGGTAGCCGATAACTCCCCGCCGGAGAGGCCGTCGGCGGTGGAGCGAGTAGCGGCCAGCAGCGCCGAGAGGCGCGGCACCAGGCCGAAGAAAATCGATTCGGTTCCCACGATAAAAAACGCCGATGCCGCGAAGGGCCAGGTGGTCCCGGCGAACAGATTTCGAATCCGCGCTCCCGTGGAGTGCAGCGAATCGGATCGTTCCGCCGGTACCGGCGCGATCCGCGCGCCTCCCATACGTCCGACCACCAGGGTGGGAACCGCCAGCAGAGGCCCCAATGCCCAGTAGTACTCCCACCGCGCCCATGGAGTAGTGGAGATACCCAGCGCCACCACCGATACCAGCACCAACCCCCCGCTGAGCGCCGCGTTGGCGATGCCGGCGATCATGCCCGCGTTCCACCGCGTCTGGGAGGCGGCATACACTCCGGCGGCGGGAATCACGAAGCCCGCGGTGAATCCCCGCAGCAGCGCCACGGTATACGCAGCGAGGTAGGAGTCCACCAGAAGCAGGGGTGCCGTGGCCAGGGTGATCACCACCGTCCCCTGCATCCATCGTCCCAGCGGAATGGTAGTGGCCCGGACCCACAGGACCAGCCCGAAGATCACTCCCCCAAAGAAGCGGGCGGAGACGAGATTACCTTGTTGCGCCTCGGAAAGATCCAAATGCCGAACCAGAAGGTCCAGGCTGGCACCGGTCTCCGCCAGGAGCGTGCCCACGGTGACCATGGCGAGGGAGACGTAGATGAGTGAGAGCCGTTCGTTGCGTATACGCATGGTGTTCACCGGCGAGTATAGTCATGAAGGGCGGGTGCTGAAAACGTCGGGTGCTGAGCTGCAGGTCGCGGCGGCTCCCCGGGGCCCGCTCCCCGAGGCTCCAGGGCGCGGCCCCCACAGGTCCTTGCCCGGCGCTCTCACCATAGGGCCCCTTCCCACGGGACCCCGCTAGAGACTGCAGGGCGCGGCCCCTCCCCACAGGTTGCCGAGGAGCGCTAAAATGGCCTCACGAGGAGTGTGCCATGAGCGTCCAGCCGCCAACGATCCACGATCATATCGAGGCGATCAACCGATTCTCCGAGACCGACCCCGCCGTGGGATACAGCCGCCCCACGTTCTCCGAGTCGTGGCGGCGCGCCCGGGATTACGTGATCGAACAGGCGGCGGAGGTTGGGGCCGAGCACGTGATCGACGCCGCAGGAAACGTGCACATTCGCAGCGCGCAGGTAGGCTGGGACCAGCCGGTGTGGCTTTCCGGTTCACATCTGGACTCGGTACCCTCCGGCGGAAAGTACGACGGCGTTACGGGGGTGGTGATTCCCCTGGACATCCTCCGGCGCCGGCCGGAGCTCCCACTGGAGGTGGTGATCTTCGCGGAAGAAGAGGGCACTACCTTTGGCCTGGGCCTGTTGGGCAGCCGCCTGTGGACGGGGGCGATCGCGCCGGACCGTCTCCGCGAGCTTCGCAACGCGCAGGGAGCCACGTACCTTGCGGCGGGAGCGCCCTATGGGGTGGACCCGGAGCGGATGGCCCACCCCGCCCATTGGACCGATCGCCTTGATCCGGCGCGGTACGTGGGATTGGTGGAGGTGCACCCGGAGCAAGGCGTCAGTCTCTACCAGGCAGGACGGGCGATCTCCGCCGTGGAGCGGATCAATGGGCGACGTCAGTTCGAGCTGGCGATTCGCGGCCAGGCCAACCACGCCGGATCCACCGGGATGGAGGGACGACGGGACGCGCTCACCGGGGCGGCGGAGATCATTCTCGACCTCGAGACGCTGGGACGCCGCCTGAACGCCGAGGTTCCCTACAGCGTACTCACCACCGGCGTGATCACCGCCCGCCCCAACGCGGCCAACGTGATTCCCGGGGAGGTAGACCTCTCGGCGGAAATTCGCGGGCAAGAGCTGTCTCTGTTGGAACAAGGTGAGCAGCAGATCCGCCGCATCGCAGCCGAGTGCGCAGCCCGTCGGGACCTGGAGATCACCGTGGAGCGCAGCGAGGCGGTTGCACCGGCGCCCTTGAATGCGGCGATCGCCACGGCGCTCCAGCGGTCGGCCGCCGATCTGGGGCACGAGATCGAAATTGTCCCCAGCGGCGCCCTGCATGACGCCGCGATTCTGGCGCCGCATCTGCCTACAGCGATGATCTTCGTTGCCAGCCGCGACGGGATTAGCCACAACCCGGCAGAGTACAGCCGGGCCGAGGATCTTGACGTGGCGGCCGAGGTGCTGCGGCGAATGATTGAGACGGATATTCTCGATACAGCCTAAGTCAGACCGGGACTGCGGAATCCTCGGAGATAATCGCCCGGTTGCGTCCCATCTCCTTGGCCTGGTAGAGGCAGCGGTCCGCCCGCTGGTTCCAGGACTCCTGCGTATCCGCCGGCATGAGGAGCGCCGCCCCCACCGACGCGGTGACCACCATCTCCGCGGTACTCATCTCCTCAGCGATAGTTCGCACCAGCTTCTCGGCAAATTGCGCGATTCCCACCCGATCGGTATTGGTTAGCAGGATGACAAACTCGTCACCGCCGTAGCGGAACGCCCGGTCGCCGGCACGGGTAAACGCGTTGATCAGCTCCGCCAGCTGCAGGAGCACCTCGTCTCCCACGCCATGACCAAAGCTGTCGTTGATCTGCTTGAACTGGTCCAGATCGAGAATAATCAGGCCATGCTCGATGGTCCGGGATCCGCGGTCGCGGGTGGCCAGGGCGATACGTAACTCCTCCTCCAGGGTGCGGCGATTGTACAAGCCGGTGAGTGGATCCTTGGTAGCCCAGCGAATCAACTGTTCGGTCTGTCGATTGGCCTGCAGGGCGAAGAAGAAACTGAAGACCACGGTGCTGCTGGCGGCGGCGAAAAAGGAGATCATTTCCAGAGAGGAGGAGAAGATCACCGCCGAGCCAAACAGCACCTGCCACAGGACGGACCCCAAGGCCAGCACCATCAGCACCAGCGCCAGCCACGGTTGGACCATGTAGAACACAAAAACACTCACCGGAAACAGCCAGACCGCACCGGACAGACCCACGAGAAACGGTACCGAGATGGCGCCGGCGGTAATTATGACCGCCACCACGATGGACGGACCCCGCGTGTTTCCCGTCCGCCAGGCGCGGAGGGCCGCTCCTACGGTGACCACTACCAAGGTGGCGTCAATAACTGCCACCACAAAGTATCCTTGCAGCAACCGGGCGATCGCAAAGGGCAGGATGAACACGAAGGCTACGGCAGAGACCAACACGATCAGTGATAACTGTCGATCTGCCGCCAGCCGACGCATATCGCGTCCTGTTCGATCCATTTTGACCCCCGTGTACGTATTGTAATCGTTCTCACGCACTCTGGCCAACACAAATGTGGCCCGTTTCCGCCACCATGACACTGATGTGATCGATCTGGTATCGTGGCGCTTACTGTGAAGATCTCATCCCGCTGGATACCAGCTATTGTCATCGCCGCCGCGGCGCTCCTCCTCATTGTGGTGATTGGCAGCCTGACACTGCGCATGAACCGGCTCACCACTCGAATCGAACGTCTGCAGGAGGGCATCGGCTCCGAAGTGGAAGGGCAAAACCGCCTCACCCAGCAGTTGGAAGCCAATCAGCGCCAATCAACGCGCCATCTGCAGCAGGTCCGGGAGCTCCTCAATCTCAATCCCGGAAACTACCGCTTTCTTGATGACGACCAGCGCTCAGGTGGTACCGACGCCGAAGATGATCCGTCGTCCGCATCTGCCTCCGGGTCGGGCGAGGAACTATCGCCGGAGCTCTTTTTTACCGCGATAGATCGCATCCAGGAAGAACGCGAATACGAAGAGCTCGAGACGATCCTCGAAGACGAGATTCCACGGGTGGTGGAAGCGGCACTTCCAAACCGGCTGCAGGTCCGCTCCAGTGGACGGCTGAGCTGGAGGGTCCAGGAGCAGGCTGAAACGGTACTCACCATTGCCACCGATGGCGAGGAGTGGCTGATCTCGGCGGTGAACGGCGCGGAGCAGCGCATCGAGGCCGAAGACTCCCCAGCTCACGAGGATACCCTCTCCGCTGTTGCCGACGAACTCCGTACCCTCTATGGCGATATTGACGATGAACGCGACACCTACCGCTCTAGCGTGGCGGAGCTGGAACGCTTTGTTGAAACCGAGGAGATCTTCGGCCTCCTGAATGCCGCCGAGCTGATCGCCGCCGAACCGACCGAGTCCGATGGGGCCACGGTTTTCCCATTCGTCACCGCCCAGACGCGGGACGAGGCGTTTACTGTGCAGGTACTCCCCCATCCGCCGGAAATTATCGTGGATGAGACGGCCGCCGAGGACGTGAGTGACGCGCGGGACATTCTCCGTGAGCGGATTCGTGAGTCCGATCCGCGCACCGCCGCACAGCGCGCCACGGAAGAGGCGATCCGTCGCGTCCGGGAGATCGCAGAGGACGATGCGTTTCAAGACTATCTGGACAGCCGCGATCTGCGGCTCAGCACTGAACTGCGGGAGAGCATCGATTTTTTCTACTTCGATGTGGAAACGGCGGAGGGACAACGCTATGGCGCGTTCGCGATCCAGAAGAATCTCGGTACGCTCTACATCACCAACGCCGAGGATGTGGTCATTACCCGCCTCACCCGCGTGGGAGAAGAGGCGTTTTCCGAGCTGCCCACCAACCCTCTGGGGGCAAACTCCCGGGAGCTTCCCTCCGATTTTCCCCCGGGATTCCGGTCGGGGAGCTCCGACACCGAAGGGACCTCGATCGTACTCGTCGGCACCCATGAGCAGCAGGCGGATGCCATTATTCTGGTCCATCTGCGGCCGGACCGCACGATTTCGATGATCAATATTCCCCGCGACATCTGGTGGGAGAACCGTAAGCTGGGCCACCACGCGCAGGTCTACGGTGTACCGCACATGGTGGACCAGATCGCAGAGATGACCGCAGTGGATGTGGATGGGTGGATCTCCGTGGATATGTACGCCTTTATTGAAGTGGTGGATATCCTCGGGGGCATCGAGGTGGAGCTGGACGAGCCGCTCATCGATCCCACCTACCGCGTGCGGGAAGGCGGAGAGTGGCAGACCTTGCACTACGAGGCGGGAACCCATCGTCTCGGGGGTGTGGAAGCCCTGCGAGTGGCCCGCTCGCGGCACACCTCCAACGACTTCGAGCGCGCCCTCCGCCAGCAACAGATTCTTGCCGCCCTGCGGGACCGTATGAACGAGCTTCATGCCGGCAACCTGAACCGTGTCTATGAGATTATCGAATCGCTGTATCGCCACGTGGAGAGCAGCTACTCCATGTGGGAACTGGCGCAGTTCTTTCTCGGCTATCGCAGCGGCGAGATCGCCAATCGCACGGGCCTTACCTTTGACAACGTGCTGTACAACACCTGGAGTAATCTCCATTTGCAGGGGGTCGCCCCGGAGGATGCCGCCGAGGAGTGGGACGACGACGACAATCCTGGACAGTGGATTCTCCTGCCCCGGGATGATGACTGGGACGTGGTGCGGTGGTTCGTGGAAGAGAACTTGTAGAAGCTCCGGGAAGCATCCCTGGGAACGGAGGCACCCCATGGCAGGACCCATCGTAGTTGGCACCGCCAGCTGGACGGACAAGACGCTTATCGATGCCGGGTGGTATCCCGACGACTGCACCAGCGCCGAGTGCCGCTTGCGCTATTACGCCTCACAATTTCCGATGGTGGAGGTGGATGCCTCCTACTACGCCATGCCGTCCCGGCGCAACGCCGAGCTGTGGGTCCAGCGCACCCCAGAACACTTCGTGTTCGACATAAAGTCGTTCCGCCTCTTCACCGGCCACCAGACACCGCCGAAGGCGCTCCCCAAAGATGTCCGTGCCGCCCTGCCATCGGCGCTGGCGGAAAAGCGAAACGTGTACTACAAGGATTTCCCGGAGGAACTGCGGGACGAAATGTGGGGCCGCTACGCCGCGGCGATCGGGCCGCTCTCGGCGGCGGGCAAGCTGGGGGTGGTGCTGTTTCAGTATCCCCCGTGGGTCCGACCGGATCCGCGGGTGTTTGCGCATATTGAGGAGTGCCGCGATCGGCTGGCGGGGTTTGATCTGGCGGTGGAGTTCCGCCATCGCGCGTGGTTTGCCGAGGAGCATCGGCAGGAGACGCTTGATTTCCTGCGGCGCCTCAACCTCTCACTGGTGGTGGTGGACGAGCCGCAAGGGTTCGCCTCATCGGTCCCCACCGTGAGCGAGGTTACCGGCCCCTACGCCATTATTCGTTTTCACGGCCGCAACACCGCCACCTGGGAGGCCAAGGGACTGTCGGCGGTCTCGGACCGCTTCAACTACGAGTACTCCCGGAGCGAGCTGGAACCGTGGGCGACGACCGTCCGAACGCTGGCGGAACGGGCGGTGATCGGCACGCACGTGGTGTTTAACACCAACTACGGGCGGCAGGGTCCGGACAATGCGATGGTCCTGGCGGAGCTGTTGGGGACGGGGCTGGCGGCGGGATGAGCGCCCCCCAGCCCAGCCGCGGTGGGGTGAGCGCCCGCCAGCCCGGCCGCGGTGGGCACCTAGGCTGTATCGAGAATCGTGTTGCAGATTCCGAGCTAAGCCCCGCCACCACGAGGAATTATCCCGGGCAACCGCCACGGAGAGACCTAACTCACGGGTGGGTCGGGAAATAGCGCCCCATCTGCAACA
>JAWOCO010000049.1:0-3112 GCA_046483765.1 Alkalispirochaeta sp.
CCATTGCCTGGCAGTGGCTGCTGCAGGGCATCGGCGCTCAGAAAGCGCTTGCCGGAGGAGCAAAGAAAAAGGACCAGGATTTTTACCAGGGCAAGATGTTTGCACTGCGCTATTTCTTCGGCCGGTGATCGCGGATACGGTGGTGGTGACCGGGCTCATGGATGAGATCTGCCCGCCGTCCAGTCAGTTTGCGGTCTACAACCGCCTCACCCGGGCGGTGAGCCGGCGGATGATCCTGTATCCCGATTTTGGTCACGAGTCACTGCCGGATGCGCCGGACCTGGCGCTGCAGTGGTTTGTGGAGCAGCTGGGGCCCGGCGATAGCGACGGCGGGGGGCGATCCGGCACCAGTGGTCCCGCGGGCACAACGGGCGGCACGCCCAGCGATAGTGGTGGGCAGGAGTAGGCCGGCGATGGCGAAGAAGGGACAACGACGACAGGACCACCTTGCCCGCAAGGCGCAGTCGCAGGGGTACCACGCCCGGAGCGTCTACAAGCTGCAGGCGCTGGATGAGAAGTTCCAGCTGTTTCCCCGCGGCGGGAAGGGTCTGCGCGTGCTGGACCTGGGGGCGGCACCGGGATCCTGGACGCAGTACGCGGTAGAGCGGGGTGCCTCGGTGGTGGCGGTGGACCTGCAGCAGATGCAGGTCACCGGAGCGGAGTGCCGCCAGGCCGACTTCACGGAGCTCTCCGTGGTGGAGGAGCTTGCGGAAGCGGGACCGTTTGATCTGGTCTTGAGTGATGCGGCCCCGGCAACCACCGGTAACAAGCTGGTGGATACCAGCCGCAGCGAGGCGCTGGTGGAGTCCGCCCTGGCCAACCTGGACCGGTGGCTCGTGGCGGGGGGAAGCTGCGCCTTCAAACTATTTCAGGGTGGCGCGGAACAGCAATTGCTGGCGCAGCTCCGAGAGCGCTTTGAAAAGGCGGCGTTCCACCGGCCCAAGGCGGTCAGGAGCGAGTCGTTTGAGGGGTATTTGGTGGGACTGCGGTTTCGGGGGTAGGGGCGGTAGCGCGGCCGGGGTGCGTGTGGGGAAACCACTTACTGGGCCGGCTGCGTCCCCGGCCTCTTCATCGCCTCACCTGAGGGGCCTCGTGGGCACCAGACATAAAAAAAGAGCCGCCCCGAGGAAGAGCGACTCCAATCCTAAGACCGGTATCGATGAAAAAATATCATGCGTTTTCTGTATACCCTTTGTGTAAGATAATACATCCCCCACCGATTGTCGAACTTACTGATCCATAAATTCGGTGACTTCATCGGCGGTGGGCATTGCGGTCTGGGCGCCCATGCCGGTGACACTGAGCGCCGCCACGGCGTTGGCGTGGCGTACCGCTTCCAGGGGATGTAATCCCCGCCCCAGCGCCCAGGCGAGGCCACCGTTAAAGGAATCACCGGCAGCCGTGGTGTCCACCGCTTCCACGGAGTAACCGGGGATGAGCTGCGGATCGGGATGTTCCTGATCGGCATACACGGCACCCCGCTTGCCCGCCTTCACCACCGCATGAGTGACGCCGGCCTCCAGTAAGGCGCGGCACGCCTGGTGCAGGCCGGCTTCGGACCCGGTATCCACACCGGTGATGATCGAGGCTTCATGCTCGTTGGGGGTGACCCAGCTCATCGCGGCGAGGGCATCCGCCGGGATCTCCGCGGCGGGAGCGGGATCGAGAATCACGGTGGCTCCACGGGAGTTGGCCCGCTTCGCAACCGCCCAGACCGTATCAAAGGGGATTTCCAACTGCAGCAGAAGGATGTCACCCGCTGAAATATCCTCGATCTCCGCCAGCACTGCCTCCACCGTCATGAAGCCGTTGGCCCCGGGAACGATGACGATGTGGTTCTGCCCTTCAGCATCGACTTCGATTACCGCGGTGCCGGTGGTCTCTCTCTCCACCGGCCGCACGTGGTCGGTATTGCCCCCGGCCTCCGCCAGGGCCGAGCGGTAGCGGGTACCAAACTGGTCGTCTCCCACGCGGCCCACCATGCGTGGCGCCGCGCCGAGACGACAGAGAGACATCGCCTGATTGCCCCCCTTACCACCGAGGAACGTGGCGAACCCCGAACCGCGAATCGTCTCCCCCGGTTGGGGGAAGCGCGGAACTTGCGCCACCAGATCAATATTCAAGCTGCCCACTACCCAGGTTGTGCTCACTGCCATGACCCCATTATAGGCCGAGAGCGGCGGTTGGTGCACGGGAGTTTCGCGCTATACTGGTGCGTATGAACACTCACGCCGCCGATACGATCGCCCGGGCCGCGATCGCCCGCGTTCATCCGTCCGAGATGATTCCCACCGCCGTCTCTCTTACCAACGACACGCTCACCATTTCCGGTGGCGGAGCCACGGTGAGCGAGGATCTGTCAGCATACCGTCGCATCGTCGTACTGGGAGCCGGTAAGGCCGCCGCGGCGATGGCGCAGGGGCTGGAGCAGATTCTTGGCGAACGCATCACCGATGGTCTGATCGTCACCAAGTACGAGCATGGGCTGCCGCTGAGTCGGGTGCGGACGATTGAGGCGGGACATCCCGTTCCCGATGAGAACAGTCTCCGGGCGGGGCGGGAGATTTCCACCCTGGCCGCGGATCTGGATGCGGACACCCTGTGTCTTACGGTAGTTTCCGGTGGCGGCTCGGCGCTCCTCACACTTCCGGCGGAGTTCGAAAACTACGCGGTGACGCTTGAGGATGTGCAGGCCACGACGCGGTTGTTGCTCGGCGCCGGCGCCCCAATCCAGGCGGTGAACTGCGTCCGTCGCCACTTGTCGGGCATCGCCGGTGGCCGCTTTGCGCAGCTCGCGGCGCCGGCGCGGACGATAGCGCTGGTGCTCTCCGATGTGGTCGGCGATCAACTGGAAAGCATCGCCTCCGGCCTGGTTGCTCCGGATCCCACCACCTACGCCGACGCGCTGGAAACGTGCCGGCAGTGGGGGATTCTGGGCGAACTCCCGGCGGCGGTGAACTCACTTCTGGAGGCGGGGGAGCGGAACGAGCTTCCCGATACCCCGGGGCCGGAAGATCCGGTGTTTGCCGCGTTATCACCGGTGTTGATCGGCACCAACGCCGCTGCCCTGGAGGCGGCGCGGGAGCAGGCGGAGGAGTTGGGCTACCATCCG
>JAWOCO010000107.1:0-4425 GCA_046483765.1 Alkalispirochaeta sp.
CGACAAACTCCGCCTGCCCCATAGCTAGATCGGCAAGTACCTTCCGGACACGTGTCTGCAAGGTCTCCGCCGCAGTAGTACGGGCAGCATGGATCTCTCGAGCCCGTCGTCCGACACCCTGCTCAGCCTCAGTGATCTGTTGGCTCAGCGATTCGCGCGATTCTCCGGCGCGTTTCAATTCACCCAGGGACGCCTGAGCCGTTTCCGCATAGTCGAGAACCGCTTGCTCCGTATCGCCGTACTTTCTGAACAGTCCCCGCAGAACTGATAAGCGCTCTTCGATCTCTTCCAGGCGGGCCGGATCGTAGGCCAGTTGTTCCTGGTACGAGGCGAGCACCTGGGCCACATCTTCGACCTCATAGTACGAGGTTTCCAACCGCTCTGCTTCCCGGGAGAGTTCAGTATCCACGCGGGCGGCGGCGGCAAACTCCTGGCGGGCGCGTTTCAGCATCGGCAGGATTGCGTACTCGGTCCCGTCGAAGAGCTGCGTCGCGGCTTCCACGTGGGCCGCCAGCTTCTCGAACTCATTCATGCGGTGGCGCTCGTTTTCGAGTTCCTGCGCCTCCCCCGGACGAGGTGCTGCGGCCGCGATTTCATCCAGCGCAAACTCCAGCATCTCGATCTCGCGAATCCGATCCGCCTCCCTGCCCTCGACACTCTCCAGCGCCCGCTGGAGCTCCCCTAAGCGAGCAAACGCCTCGGAAAACTCTGCGACCTCCGCTTCGATTCCGGCAAAGCGATCGAGTATGCGGCGGTGGTTCGTTTCTACAAAGAGCGACTGATGCTCGTGCTGACTATGAAGGTCCAACAGAAAACCGGCAAACTCCGCCAGATCAGCCCGAGTCACGGGGACGGACTGCATGTGGATTGCGCCACGGCCGGCGATCTTGATGGAACGTCGCACCAGGACAACGCCGTCCTCGGGAGTGATATCCCGTTCTTGAAGCCATTGCAGACAGGGGGCGTGACCGCCCACACGAAACTCCCCAACGACCGAAGCCTCCTCACTCCCGGAGCGCACCAGATCGGTATCACCCTTTGCCCCAAAGAGCATAGAAAGCGCTCCCACCAGAATGCTCTTTCCGGCGCCGGTTTCGCCGGTGAGGACGTTAAACCCTTGTGTAAAGTCGATCTCAAGAGTTTCCACCAAAATGAAATTGCGCACGGTGAGTCGCTCAATCATAGGGGCCTCCGGACCAGTTGAGCTTCGACCGAAGCACCTCGTAAAAGGTCCGCTGATCGGAACGGATGATCTGCGCCCGCTCGTCGCTCGCCCGCACCAGGACATAGTCTCCCTCACCCAAGGGGGTCAGACTCTGCCCGTCCACGGTGAGCGCCACATTGGTGCGTTGCGTCTGGTCCACGGAGATCCGAATCTCCTCGTCGGGCGGAAGGACAATGGGGCGATGGGACAACGTCAGCGGGCAGATGGGGTTCAGGATCATCGCGTCCATTTCCGGATGCAAAATTGGTCCCCCGGCAGCCGCGGAATACGCCGTAGAACCGGTTGGAGTCGCAACCATCACGCCATCGGCTTTGTAGGTCCCTAGATGCTGCCGGCCGAGAGAAACCGTCAAACGAACCATCCGAGAAATCCCTTCCGAGGAGACGACCGCATCATTCAGTCCGCGAAAACTGCAGAACTCGGTTCCGTCGCGGTATACACACACCTGTAACACAAACCGACTACCCGCTACGAGCTTGCCTTCAGCGTAGGCGTGAAACGCCTCCCTCCACTCAGTATGGCCGATTTCGCTGATAAAGCCGAAATCGCCCAGATTCACCGGAAGAATGGGCACCTGGTGGGCAGCAAGCACACGACTGGCGAAGAGTACAGTCCCATCCCCACCCAAAGTGATCGCCAGGTCGTAGTGCCGTTCAAGGGGGATATCGTGGGCCACGCCCTCATAGTGAAACGAGGTTGCCTCAATGCCGGCATCCGTGAAGAACATCTCCATCTCTGCTGCCAGTTCCCGGGCATGAGACTTACCGGTATTTGCAATGATTAGAACTGAGCGAATCGTATGCTTCATGCGTGCCTCTCTACACTATACAGACCGCCAGGTGAGCCGTAAAGCTTCGGGAAATCACGGCATTGTGGCGAGAATTCGCTCAATTGTCTCTTGTTCACTCTTTCCCAACGTAGGATAGAGCGGAAAGAGGACCATGCGTCCGGCCAAGCTCAAGGCGTTTGGAAACAGATGCGTGACATCATGCTCAGCATCGGAAAGCAGACTCAAGGCGGTATCCTGGAAAGCCCTGCCCGCACTTACCCCGTGGCTCCGAGCGTACTGCTCGACCTCGCGGGGTGAAGACTCAACCAACACCGGTAGCGCCGGAAACACCGCCTCTCCGTCTCCACCCTGAAGCGGGAGCGTGTGACGACCACGTTGGATCGTTCTGAGAAACCGGGAGGCCAACTCCCGCCGACGTTCGATAAACGCCTCCAACTGCCGCATCTGGGTAAGCGCCATCGCTGCATTCATATCCGGCAACGACGCCTCGCCAAATCCGGAATCTGTAGCCGCTGCCAACGTAGATACCCGGCGCGTGTTGTTAGTCACCACCGTTGCTCCGCCGCCGGCGGTGATAATATGTTCCGGCTCAAGACCCACGATCGTCAGCTCACCTGCAGACCCGGCCATTTCACTGCCGGTGTTCCCGCCGAGTCCCTCAGAAACATCTTCAATGATCGGTACTCGTATTTGACGCAAGCCATCCAGGTCAGGAATGAACCCAAGACGACTATCGACATAGATACAGCTCAGTTCCAACGGCTCGTAGTCAAAGTCCAACGGACTGGGGAGGATGGGCAGAGATCGCTGGGTGTCTATGACAACCGGCTCGAACCCGAGGCTGTCGAACACCCGCCACACAAACCCATGCGTCAAGGCAGACAACCCGATGCGGGATCCAGGAGCCAACATCAAGGAACCAACCGCCGCCCGGAGCGCGCTGCCCAGTGACCGCATGGAAACGCCACTCCGACGACCGAGATACTTAGCTATGCTCTGCGAGAACTCACGGGAGAGCTCACCGGCTCCAATGGAGTCCTCAGCCAGTCGTCTTAAGACCGCGTCCATGTCTGCCCGACGAATCGTCGGTCTATAGAGAGGTAACATCTACTCTTATACTCCGGAACTCAGCGAGCAAACGTTTCCAACGCCGCCAGCTCTCGTAGGTTAAACAGGCGATCGATGTCCAGAATGATGAGATAGCCGTCATCCCGATGGACGACGCCTTCGATATACTCCGCCCCGATTCCTGAAAGCATCTGCGGTGGTTGTTGGATCTCATCACCGGAAACCGTTAACACTCGCGACACTTTATCAATGATGATCGCCACATGCATGCCATCCAGCCGGATGATCAGGAACCCGCTAAGCAGCTCATCTTCCTCGGCAAGCTCTGCCGGCTTCAAGTGAAAACGCCGGTGCAAATTGATAACGGGAATAATTTCTCTGCGCAGGTTAAAAATGCCCTCGACGTAGTTCGGCGAGTTCGGAATTGGTCGAACCTCTTTCGTTTCCTCGATACTCTTCACCTGCATGATATCTATGCCGTAGAGTTCCTCACCGAGCTGAAACGTAACAAGTTGCAATTGGTCTGTTTGAGTTGCCATGGACACCTTCCGCTGTAAGGATAGTTGCCGCGCTCGCCTGTGACAAGCCTGATTCTACAAAAAGCCCGCCACCTGGAGTTCCGCGTTTCCCCGCGGGCAATACAAGACGTCTGGCTGCGTTCCTCGTCCTTCGGACTGCGATACGCAGCTTCCGTCTGGCGACTCACTCCGCGCTCTCCGAGCGCTCCGTCAACGGTGCGTTCCTCGCGACTGCGTCGCTCCGGTACGCACCTCGCTACGGTCGTCGCCTCCATAGAGATCCTTTATGTCCAACCGCCCGTTGGGCGATTGGACATAAAAAAACGTCTGGCGACGACCTACTCTCCCACCATAAGGCAGTACCATCGGCGCTGAAGGGCTTAACTTCCGTGTTCGGAATGGGAACGGGTGGGACCCCTTCGCTGTGATCACCAGACGTAATAAATTACGTATTGAAAAAGGGAAGAGAACGCGGAGTCTGAGCGACCACCCACAGGGTGATCGGTCAGACCCGAAGAAGCGGTAATACACCGCCGTGACGCAAGCACGTCACACGTATCAATTGTTCTTTGATTGCGTTCCTCACCGCTACGCGGCTGCGGTACGGAAACTTTGGTGTTCACGTTCCTCGCGCTACGCGCTGCGGTACGTGAACTTTATGAGCGTCCTGAGATGACCCATATGGTCAAGCCTCACGAGAAATTAGTACTGGTCGGCTCAATGTGTTACCACACTTAGACCTCCAGCCTATCAACCAGATCATCTGTCTGGTCTCTTTAGTCTCCTCAAGGGAGAAGGGATGGCTCATCTTGAGGTGGGCTTCC
>JAWOCO010000109.1:0-6776 GCA_046483765.1 Alkalispirochaeta sp.
GTCTCGGTTCGCCGGGATATCGAATCGATCCTGGCAGCCCCCGCCTCGGAGGCGGTGCGCCACTCCCGCACGGAGATTACCGACGATTTCGCCCGTAACGAACAACTCCGCGCGGTGGTCACGACGCTGCGGGATCGCGTTGCCGAAATCCAGACCGCCGGCGAGCGCGAGCAGGACCGCGATATTCTCAAGCTGGTATGGCGGCTCGGTGATCTGTCGCTCTTTATCGAATCCCTGGGCACCCTGCGGGAGACCTTGGACGCCTGTGCCGACTCCATCCAATCGGTGCGTCTCGGGGAGTTGCGGGAGCTGCTGCAGCGTCTCGACGAAGATGCTCAGGTGGGCCGGCTCCGCCGAGAACTTCCGGCGCTGCGGGAGGGACTGCGAGATCGCCGGAGCGTCACGGTGGGAATCAATCTGGATGACCGGCTGCGGCCGCGGGAGGCGGTACTTCTCTCGGTGAATGAGGAGGAGTATACCTCCGGCGGCATCGTGGATGCGGTGGGGGAGTCGCTCTTCGGCACGGACCATTCCTACCGGCCGCGGACCACGATTCGGAAGAACACCGCCCCCGGGGGTTGGTCCGGTCCCGCCCCGCTCTCTCCGCTCTTCGAGGAGCTGGACCACCTCCTACGAGATGTGTCCCGGCCGTTGGCGCGCGCCTTGAAGCGGTACAACGCGATCCAGCTCTCCTGGCTGCAACGACTCGTGAGTGAGTTGGCGGTGTTCGAGGCGATCGCCGAATTGGAGCTCCGCCTCCAGGAGGCGGGCTTACCCATGACAACCGCCGAGGTCTCCTCGGAAGGGAGCTTCTCGGCGCAGGACCTCTACGACCCGCTTCTTGCGCTGAACCAGATCGGTAGTGAGGAGGAGGCGATCGTCCGCAATGACCCGACCCTCTTCCGGGACACCCCGCTGGCGATCGTCACCGGTCCCAACAACGGCGGCAAGACCACCTTTGTCCGGGCTGTGGGGATCGCCCAGCTCTGGGGCCAGGCGGGACTGCCGGTGGCGGCGAGCTCGGTGACGGTGCTGGAGCAGGCGCGGGTGGTGACCCACTTTGCCGGCGGGGAAGGGGCGGAACCGATCGGAGGGCGCTTCGCGCAGGAGGCAGCCCAGGTGGCGGCTCTTCTCACGCAGTGTGACAGCAGTACCCTGGTACTGCTCAACGAGACGTTCTCCTCTACCGGTGTCTCCGATGCGCTGGAACTTTCTCAGGAACTGCTTGAGGTGATCGCTGCGCGAGGCGCGCGGGCGCTGTTTGCTACCCATTTGCACGACGTGCCGCAGCGGGTGGACGGACTGAGCCTCACCATCCGCCCGACGCATCTGTTTCGAGTGATCGAGGGCACCCCCGACGGCAGGAGTCTCGCGCGGGAAGTCGCCAAGCAGGCCGGCCTCGATTTCGATGTGATCTGAGGGCTGTATACACATTCCTGTTGCAGATTCTGGGTAATTCCATCCGCAGTAATGATTTATGGCATCCCATCCCGCTCAACACGCGGAACTCCCTGAAGCGCAAGGAGCTATTGCGTGATGTGCAACAGGATTCTCGACATAGCCCCTAGAATAAGCGGGCGCCGGCGGCTACCGGTTCGTCCGGTGTTACCAGAACCACCGCACCGTCGGCGGCGGCAACTCCGAGGGTGAGGCACTCCGACTTGAACCCGGCGATCCTCTTAGGCGGCAGATTGGTGACCGCCAGTATCTGTTGTCCCACCAGCGCTTCCGGGGTGTAGCGCTCGGTGATCTGCGCACTGGACCAGCGCTCATCCCCGGCACCAAAATCGATATAGAGCTTCATCGCCGGGGTGCGCGCCTCCGGGAAGGGATGCGCCTCCCGCACCGTTCCCACCCGAATCTCGACCGAGGTAAACGCGTCCCAAATCGCGTTGGCGTCGGCCGCACTCATGAAGCCGCTACCGCCTCGGCGATTCGGCGACCCATCTCGGCTGTGCCGATGACCGTATCCCCGGCGGCGGCGATGTCTCCGGTGCGGTAACCGGCATCCAGCACGGTACGAATCGCGTTGAAGATCGCGTCGTAGGCCTCGTCCATGGCAAAACTGTACTTGAGCATCATCGCCGCCGAGAGAATCTGCGCGATGGGGTTGGCGATGCCCTGGCCGGCAATATCCGGGGCGCTTCCCCCGGACGGTTCATACAAACCGAATCCATCGGAGGCGAGGCTGGCACTGGGAAGCATGCCGAGGCTTCCGGTGAGCATCGCCGCTTCGTCGGAGAGAATATCGCCGAACATGTTACCCGCCAGAATCACATCAAACTGCTGCGGGTTCTTCACCAGCTGCATCGCCGCGTTGTCCACGTACATGTGGCTCAGTTCCACATCGGGGTATTCCTTGCCCACCGCCACCACCACTTCCCGCCAGAACACCATCGAGGTGAGGACGTTGGCTTTGTCGATGGAGCACATCCGGGGTGGCGCGCCCTCAGAGGCGCGGGAGCGAGCCGCTTCAAATCCGATACGGGCGATCCGCTCTATTTCGCTGCGGTGGTACACGAGCGTATCGAAGGCGCGGGGATCGTCCCCCTCTTCACGACCTTTCGGGCTTCCAAAATAGATGCCGCCGGTGAGTTCTCGCACGACCAGAATATCCAGGGTGCCGCCGAGGACATCGGCGCGCAGCGGTGAGGCGTGGGCCAGTTGCGGAAACACAATCGCCGGACGCAGGTTGGCAAACAGCTTGAAGATCTTCCGCAGCGGCAGGAGCGCACCCCGTTCCGGCTGTTCTTCCGGCGGCAGATGCTCCCATTTGGGCCCCCCCACCGAGCCGAAAAGCACCGCATCGGCGCTGCGACACGTCTCTACCGTGGAGTCCGGGAGCGCCGTGCCGTGATTGTCGATGGCGATACCCCCGACATCGGCGCGGTGTAGCTCAAAGCGCTCGCCGAAGCGTTGCTCCACCGCGGCGAGAACCGCCTCTGCCTGTGCCATAACCTCCGGGCCGATCCCGTCGCCCGCCAATACTGCAATCGTCTTGCTCATGCCCGGCATCGTATCCGGCCGGGGCGCCTGCTGCAACCGGACAAGACTATCGGAGGTGGGGGCTACCACCGGAGGTGCGGGACGGGCCTATCGCACGCGCCGTCAGTCGCGCGTGTTGGGGGGCGCGTCAACCACCATCTGTGTGGGGCGGACCTGTCGCCCGCCGTCAGTCGCCGGCGCCGTCCGGTTGCGTCTCCTGGGGTTGGGCCTCCAGCTCCATGAGCACTACCTCTTCTGATCGGAACCCTCCCCAGATCGTGAGTGTACTTTCCTCGGGGGTTTCCCCGGAGATGTAGTAACCCTTCAGCAATTGCAGGTTTTCCAGCAGGATGTCCTCCAGTTCGGAATAGCTACCCACCGCGCGCGTTCGGACGACATCGGCACCGGCGAGGCTGCCTTCCTCAAACTCCAGGGATATCCTGGGTGAATCTTCACTAACGTCATAGCGGTACTCTCCCGTGATCGGATTCTGCGGTCCCTGGGCCACGATCTGTCCTGATCCTGCAGGTGCTCCCGGTTCCGCCGATTCCCCCGGTTCAAACTCCACCCACACCTCCCGATTCTGGGGAGTGAGGCGGCGCATATCGCCGTAAATGCGAAGTACCTCCCAGCGAGTACCTACCAGCGGGGCGTGGCCCTCCGGCTCAGGTTCCGGGGGCGGCTCCTCCACGGGGGGCTCTTCCGGGGTCGGCGCAGGAGCAGGCGGGGTCGGAGTAGGCAGCAGTTCCGGATCTCCGGCACAGGAGGCCACGATCAGGGTGGCGACGATTATCATCATGACAGCTCGGCTCCGCCGTGCGCACGTGTTCTTCATACTGACTCTATCGGCGTCGGCGAAGGGACTCGTGACACCCCGGCGGTAACTCGCTACACTCCGGCCCCAGGAGGCGTCGATGCGGGCAGTATGTACGGTAGTGGGTAAGGATAAACCGGGAATCATCGCGGCGGTGAGTACCGCGTTTGCCGAGCGGTCGGTCAATATTTTGGATATCAGCCAGACCATCATGCAAGGGTTCTTCACGATGATCACCCTGGTGGATCTGGCGGGAATGTCCATCTCCCTGGAACAGCTGCGGAGCGACCTCGATGAATTGGGCACCGCCACCGAGGTGAAGATCTCGCTGCAGCATGAAGACGTCTACACGGCGATGCACCGGGTTTAGGAATCATATAGATGCTATTCTCTCCGTTCGAAATCGAAGAAACGCTCCGGATGTTCTCCGAGGAAAACCTCGACGTCCGGACGATCACCATGGGAATCAATCTCCTGGACTGCATCGACAGCGATCCCCGCCGCGCGGCGGGGCGGGTCTACGACAAGATCACGCGGTCGGCGGCGCGCCTTACGGAAGTGGGAAACCAGATCGAAGCGGAGCTCGGCGTTCCGATCATCAACAAACGTATCGCGGTGACGCCGATCTCCATGGTGGCCGGAGCCAGTCTGGGCCCGGCGGCCCGGGCCGGTTCATCGGTGACTGTGGGGCCGGCGGTGGCCGGCGGCCGGGCCGGTGATGGACCGATGCTGTTTGCTGAAACGCTGGAGCGAGCGGCACAGGAGGTGGGGGTAGATTTTCTCGGTGGATTTTCCGCACTGGTACACCGGGGACTGACTCCTGCAGATGAGCGTATCATCCGGGCGATTCCCGCGGCCCTCTCCTCGACGGAGAAAGTCTGTGCCTCACTGAATGTGGCGACCTCCCGGGCGGGCATCAATATGGATGCGGTACAGCTTGCCGCCGGGGCGATGAAGGAAGCTGCCGACCGCACCCGGGAGCGCGGTGGGTTTGCTGCCAGCCGCCTCGTGACGTTCGCCAACGCTCCGGAGGACAATCCATTCATGGCAGGAGCGTTTCACGGCCCCGGCAACCCCGACACTGTGGTGCATGTCGGGGTCAGTGGTCCCGGCGTGGTGCAGAGCGCGGTCAGCCAGTATCCGGATGCCTCGCTGGATACGCTGTCCGAGGCGATAAAGAAAACCGCCTTTAAGATCACGCGCCTGGGTCAGCTCGTGGTGGATATGGCCGCCGATCGCCTGGGTGTGGCCCGCGGTATCGTGGATCTCTCCCTGGCACCGACGCCGGCGGTGGGAGACAGTGTGGCGCGCATCCTGGAAGAGATGGGTCTGGAGATGGCCGGGGCCCCGGGATCGACGGCTGCCCTGGCGTTGCTGAATAACGCGGTGAAGAAGGGCGGCCTCATGGCCAGCTCCCATGTGGGAGGGCTCAGTGGGAGCTTCCTCCCGGTGAGTGAGGATGAGGCGATGGCCCGCGCGGCGGAGATGGGCGTGCTCACGCTGGAGAAGCTGGAAGCGATGACCGCGATCTGTTCGGTAGGGCTGGATATGATCGCCGTCCCCGGAGATACCTCGGTGGATACGCTGGCCGGGATTATCGCCGATGAAATGGCGATCGGCGTCATGAATCACAAGACTACCGCCGTGCGGATCATACCGGTGCCCGGCAAGAGCGCCGGCGAGTGGGTGGAGTTTGGCGGTCTTCTCGGGCGCGCGCCGGTGATGCCGGTGAATCGCGCCTCCTGCACCGGGTTCGTGCGGCGTGGCGGCATCATACCGGCCCCCGTCACCGGGTTTAAGAACTGATGGTATCGATCGCTTCGTCCAGGCGGTCGATTTCTTCCACCATCCGGTGGGACACTGCGCGAATCTGGGTGAGGTCTTCCCTGACCAAGCCGCGGTGCTCATGAACTGCGGATTCCAGGCCCGCCCGGATGCTCTGATGAAACTCATCGTGGGTGGCCTGGAGTACAGCCAGCGCCTCTGCGCTCTGACTGGTAGCGTTGCGATCACCGTCAGTGTGGCCCTGCTCAGTTCTCACATCAAGGCCACTCAGCCAATGGCCGAACTCGCAGCTTGCTGCTGATGGGAACGATTCAGCAAGCGTCCGTACGTCCTCCGGAGATCCGCTGTCTACCAATGTGACCATCGTATCGACCCACCGTTGATGTGATGCAAGTCCCTGGGTAATGCGGTAGCCGGTCTCATGGTTATCATCGGCGGTGGTGAAGTGTGTGGTCCGTTGCGCCAGGCGTTGGTTATTGCGACCGTTCCAGCGACTGATCGTATTTATTTCCTGCTGCATTTCGATTACCTCTTCCGCCCCACGGCGAATTGTGGTGAAGGCGTTACGACTGTGGTCCGCAATATTCCGCGCCCGCACCACCACGGAGTTGACGCTGTCGGCTGCATCGCGGACCGCTACGGTACGTTCCCGAACCTGTTCTGCCCCATCGGCGATTTGGGTGGTGGCGCTGACGATTTCTCGCGCGGCTCCATCCAGTTCACTCGTACTCCGGTTTATTTCTTCGAAGGCATTGATGAACGATTCAGCTGTCTCGCGAAGCTGCTCGAAATAGGTGGATACGTGACCTCCGGCGGCGACCGTCTCCGAGATCGCCTCTGAAATCTGACCGATAGCTGTTCCCACCTGGCCCGCGTTGTAGTTCGATGAATCTGCCAGTTCTCGGATCTCTCCGGCAAGAACACTGAATCCCCGTCCGGCATCGCCGGCGCGGGCGGCCTGGATTGCGGCGTTCATGGCGAGCACGTGAGTCTGGTCGGCAACCTCGTTGATAATCCGATTGAACCCGGACACATCCTCAACGCGGGTTCTGATATCCACGATCGCCCGGTGGAGGGAGTCGACAGCGGTCTGATTACGTTGTAGCTCTGTGAGTAGCTGAGAACTTTGCTCCCTCTGGCGCTCCGCGATCCGGCGTACGCTGGCAATTGAGGCGCTGATCTCCTCTATGGC
>JAWOCO010000132.1:0-2873 GCA_046483765.1 Alkalispirochaeta sp.
TCGCCGCCGCCGAGGCTGCCGGCATGACCGTGACCGACGTGACTAAACTGCGTTGACGGAGACCGCAGGTGAGGACGCCAGGGGACGCGGTGGAAGTGTCGAGAGTGGTGAGACGATGGTAACCGTCGGGTTTATCGGTCTGGGAAGAATCTGCTCGCTGCTGGAGGACGACCCGCGCCGGGAAAAACCGGCGACCCACGCCGGCGCCTTTGCCACCCGCAGCGATTGTCGGATTATCGGTGGCTACGATGGGGACCAGAGCCGCCGGGAGGCGTTTGCCGCGCGGTGGAACACCCACGATTACTCGTCTGCTGACAGCCTTCTCAGTGGTGATACTCTACCGGAGATCGTGGTTATCGCCACACACCCCGACAGCCATGAGTACTACCTGCGGATGGCGGTGAACCGGAACGTTCCGGTGGTCGTCTGCGAGAAGCCGATCGCTCACACGCGGCGTTCCGCGCGGAGGATGGCGCGCCTGGAGCGGCGCGGCACCACCCGGGTGGTGGTCAATCACGAGCGCCGTTTTTCTCAGGACTACCTCCTGGTTCGCCGGGCAGTGGAGATGGAGGAACTGGGGAGGCTGGTTGCAATCCGCAGTCAGTTGTTCTTTGGTCGTACCGCCCGCCATGACCGCGTATTCCTGCATGATGGAACCCACCTGGTGGATGCGATCCACTTCCTCACCAATGATGTGATCCGGCTCCGCTCTACGATCGGTAGCTACCGAGACACCCACTCCTCGGTGTATATGCACGGCCACCTCCAACGCCGTCAGATTCCGATAGTGATCGAAGTCGGTGCCGAGCGGGACTATTTGCAGTTCGAAGTAGATCTGAGTTTCACCGGAGGACGAATTCGCCTGGGGAACGGCGTCTTCGAATGGTCTCGTAGTCAGGAGAGCCCGTACTACAGTGGGTATCGCTCGCTGACCCCGATGCATCGCTATCCACCGGAACCCACCGGCTACTTCTCCGGTATGGCGGCGGAGGCGGTGGGCCTAGTGCGGGATCGCTCTCGGAAATCCCGTTCCACCGTGGAGGATGGGCTCCAGGCGATGCGCGTGATCACCACGGCAGGGAGATGGTTTTGAATCGAATTCTCAATCTGCTGTGGGAGCGTCCGGCACGGGTGGTGAGCGCCTCCTTTGTGGCGGCCGCACTCCTGGGAGCTGGTCTCCTCTCCCTGCCGGGTGCAACAACGGCTCCCGGATCGTTGCCGTTTCTGGATGCCCTGTTCACCGCCACCTCCGCGGTGTGCGTTACCGGGCTCATTGTGGTTGACACCCCTACGGCGTTTACTGCATTTGGTCATGGGGTAATTCTGGCCCTGATCCAAATGGGGGGCCTGGGCATCATGGCGTTCGCGATCTCCACGGTATTTCTGGTTCGCCGCCGCCTGACGATGACGGAGGCGGAACTGCTCTCCTTCATGCTAAACGAGAAGAATCGCCATGTCGTAGCTCGGCAGCTTCGCAACGTGTTTGTGGTGGCGCTCACCATAGAGGTAGTGGGGGCGCTGCTGCTGATGGTGGCGTTCCTCGCGCACGGACAGCCCGCCGGTCAGGCCGCGTGGTATGGCGCCTTTCACGCGGTGTCCGCTTTCGCCAACGCCGGGTTTGCCCTGTTCAGCGATAGCCTGGAGCAGTTCGTGCATGCGCCGCTTGTTAACTGGGTAGTGATGATCCTGATCATGAGCGGTGGAATCGGCTTCGGCTCGCTGCTCCTCTTCAGTGGCAGAGCTCGTCCGGTGGGGCACGCCAACGATCAACATACGGAGATGACCTATCAGCCGCGGATCGAACGCATCGGGAAGAATACCTCTCTCCGTCACCGACTGCGGGAACCACGCGCCTTACCCGTCCGGGTGGCGGTGGCGGGCACCGCGGTCCTGCTTGCGCTGGGAGCGGTGTTGTTCTACCTGCTGGAAGCGCGGAACTCGCTCTTGGGGCTCTCGATACCCGAGAAGTACCTGGCATCCCTCTTTCAGTCGGTGACGTTTCGTACCGCCGGGTTTAATACCATTAGCTTTCAGGAGGTACGGCGGGCAACACTTCTCGTGGCGCTGCCGCTTATGTTTATCGGCGGCGCCTCCGGGGGGACCGCCGGTGGGATCAAGATCGGCACCGTGGCGGTACTGGTGGCTGAGTTCCGGAGGTTTTTCTTCCACCAGCGTGATGCCACGCTTTTCCAGCGGCGCGTTCCGGGGCGCCTGGTCACTCAAGCGGTGATCCTCATCACTGCCGGTTTGAGCACGGTTATGGTAGCTACTATCGTCCTTTCGCTCACGGAAGCAGCATCGCTGGAGGTGATCGTGTTCGAAGTGGTTTCCGCCCTAGGCACGGTGGGGTTGAGCGCGGGACTCACCGGAGACCTCTCCGGAACGGGGAGGATTGTCATTATCGCTTTGATGTTGATCGGTCGTCTGGGACCGTTGACGCTGTTTGTCGCCTTTCGTCCGGCAGGCAAATCCGCAGCGTTGCGTCTCCCGGAAGGCGACCTGCCGATAGGATAAAAGAGGGGAACAGGGTATGGAAAAATCACAACGCGTAGCCGTCCTGGGACTGGGTACATTCGGGCTCAGCCTCTGCCGAGCTCTGGCCCAGACCGATGTTGCCGTCATTGCAGTAGATCGCCATGAGGTCAACGTGGACTCAATCAAGGATACAGTTGATGTGGCGGTCACCAGAGATGCCACCGATCCAGCCGTGTTAGAAGGGGCCGGAGTAGCCGATTGTGATGTTGCCATCGTGGCGATCGGGGAAAACACGGAAAGCAGCATTATCGCCACCCTGAATCTGCAAGACCTGGGTATTGGTCACATCTACGCCCGCGCGATGACCGTCATGCATCGCCGGGTACTTCGCAAACTGG
>JAWOCO010000153.1:0-2888 GCA_046483765.1 Alkalispirochaeta sp.
TGGGAAATCGGGCAAATCTCCCGTTGTTACGGCGAGATACCATTCTCAGTGAGGTGGTGACGCTCCTGGAGCCGGTGATGGCGGCGGAGTGGGCGGTGCTGGTATTTTTTATCGGCGTTGCATTAGTCATTAAGGTGTTGCTGGACGTGTTTTTCCACACCGATCTGGGTCTCACGCTGGGAGCGATGGGCGACAATCAGCAGATGGTGGTAAGCCAGGGGGTGAACCCGGAATGGCTCAAGCTGATCGGGGTAGGTCTCTCTAACGGACTGGTGGCGTTGTCCGGGGCGTTCGCGGCGCAGTATCAGGGATTTGCCGATGTGAATATGGGGCAGAGTATCATTATTGCCGGCCTCGCCTCGGTGATGATTGGGGAGTTTCTCCTCAGTTCCAATCGAATTGGCTTGCTTACGGTGCGGGTTCTATTGGGATCGATCGTGTATCGCGGGATTATGTACCTCGGGCGGTACTACGGATACCACATCAACTTAACTCCCAACGATCTGCGATTAATTACCGGGCTCTTGATTATCGGGGCGTTGATCGTAAGCCGCTATCGAACGGGGCGTAGTGAATCCGCACGCCTCCGCAAGAGTCTGCGAGCGGGGGCCTCATGATTCAACTCCAACAGGTAAGTAAAACGTTTCATCCGGGAACCGTAAATGAGGTTACCGCCCTGCGCCCCACCGATCTTCAGGTGCGGGAGGGTGATTTCATCACGATCATCGGAAGCAACGGCGCCGGGAAGAGCACGCTCTTCAATCTGGTGGCCGGCGCTTATCCCCCCAGCAGCGGAGTGATCCGCATCAACGAGCAGGACGTCACTCGGGAGCCCGAGTACCGTCGCGCCGCCTACATCGGGCGGATCTTCCAGAATCCCATGTTGGGAACCGCCGGCTCCATGACGCTGGAAGACAACATGATGATCTGCTACCGCAAAGGCTTTAAAGGGCTCAAGGTAAGTCTCAACCGCAAACGGCGGGAGTTCTTTCAGGAGCAGCTCGTCGACCTGGGCATGGGGCTGGAACACCGCATGAAGGATAACGTGAAGCTCCTCTCCGGTGGCCAGCGGCAGGCGCTGACCCTGCTGATGATGGTACTCAGCCGGCCCGCCTTGATCCTTCTCGATGAACACACCGCCGCCCTGGACCCCAAGAACGCCGCCATGGTGCTTCAGCTTACCCGAAAGTTCGTAGAGGAGTACAAACTCACCACGATGATGATCACCCACAACATGCAGCACGCCATAGACTTCGGCAATCGCCTGCTCATGATGGATAAAGGGGAAGTCATCCTGGACGTCTCGGGGCCGGAAAAGGCGAACCTCACGGTAGAGGAGTTGG
This sequence comes from Alkalispirochaeta sp., assembly GCA_046483765.1. Classification (GTDB taxonomy): domain Bacteria; phylum Spirochaetota; class Spirochaetia; order DSM-27196; family Alkalispirochaetaceae; genus Alkalispirochaeta. The sequence continues at coordinate 1,344 of JAWOCO010000153.1, forward strand.
TGGACCGCTTCCACCGTATTCGTCACCGCGAGCTCGAGAGCGACGAGGCGCGTCTGAGTTAGGGCCGGCGGATCATCGTCAGCGGGAGGCAAGTGGTAGTCGCACCGACAATCACGAACGTATATTTATACGCAAAATTGTAACAGTCCTTGCACGAGCGGGGCTGTCTACAGCATAATGCGACAAAATTTCAAAGGAGGAACGGCATGCGAAGTAAATTCAGTGTAATTTTCGTTGCCATGATTCTGCTGACCACTCTCGTTTTCGCGGGGGGACAGCAGGAAGGTGGACCAATTAGAATCGGGGTTGCAGGTGCTCACAGTGGAGACCTGGCATCCTACGGCTTGCCCACGGTAAACGCGGCGGAGCTGGTGGTAGCAGAGGCCAACGCCAACGGGGGAATCCTCGGTCGCCAGATCGAGCTGATTATCGAGGACGATCAGTGTCAGCCGGAGGTCGCAACCAACACTGCCGCTAAGCTGGTGGGAGACGGCGTGGTGGCCGTGATCGGACACATCTGTTCCGGAGCTACCCGCTCGGCGCTGGGAATCTACACCGGAGAAGAGATCGTCACGATTTCTCCCTCCGCTACGAGTCCCGGCCTCACCCAGAGCGGCGAGTTCCCGGTATTCTTCCGCACGATCGCGCCGGACGATGCCCAGGGCCAGCTGCAGGCGCAGTTCGTGGCTGAAGAGCTCGGTGTGAGCAGCGTCGCGATCCTGCACGATGGTGGTGACTACGGTCAGGGCCTGGCGGAATTTGCACAGACTGCCTTCGAGGCGGATTACCCGGAGATCGATATCGTGCTCACCGAGGGCGTAACGGTGGGAGCGGTGGACTACAGCGCCATCGTGAACCGCGTTGCGTCTTCCGGAGCGGAGGCGGTGATCTTCGGTGGCTATCACCCCGAGGCGTCCAAGATCGTCGGCCAGATGCGCTCCCAAGGCATCGATGTACCGTTTGTTTCCGGTGACGGCGTGAAGGATGAGTCCTTCGTCGATGTTGCCGGTGAGGATGCGGAGGGCGTCTACGCCACCGGCCCCATGGACACGGCGGACAACCCGGTTGCTCAGGAGGCGCGTCAGGCGCACGTGGACGAGTACGGCGAAGAGCCGGGACCGTTCTTCATGAACGCCTATGCCGCAGCACAGGCGATCGTGAACGCCATCGAGGCGGCGGGATCCACCGAGTATCAGGCGATCGTGGATGCGCTCCATACGGATGTGGTTTCCACTCCGGTGGGAGACATCAAGTTTGACGACCGCGGTGATGCAGAGGGCGTCGGCTTTGCCGTCTATCAGGTTCAGGACGGCGTGTACGTCGAACTCTGACCAGCCTTCCAGGTAGAAATCGGAACAGGCGGGTGGCGCAGCCATCCGCCTGTTTCCGTTCTGCGCGGACTGAGAGATAACATGGATACAGAATATTTTTTCAGGCTGTTCTTTAGCGGACTCACGAGAGGGAGCATTTATGCGCTCCTGGCTCTCGGATATACGATGGTTTACGGAATCATCAAGTTGATCAACTTTGCTCACGGTGAGATCT
>JAWOCO010000162.1:0-3002 GCA_046483765.1 Alkalispirochaeta sp.
CCTCCCTGGGCGGTCTGGCGGTGAACGTCTCGGTTCGTGTACCTGAGTGCTGAGCGCGCTACGGCTTCGGCCTCGATATGGTACGCGCGCTGGTATCCCAGCACCAGGGTACCGCAACGTTTTCTACCGACCACGGTGCCGTGGTCGATATCTCGATTCCCTTGGATCCTACCTATTAGGGTAGCCGGTGCGTCGGCGCACCTACCGCCGACCGAACCCCTACCGCGGTCTCACATCGTCATAATCCACCGTGTAATAGAGGCGCCGATCGGTGAAGGCGGTCTCCATGCGTTCCAAGGCGGCATAACCGGCGGCGTACGCGGTGGACCCGATGGTAAATCCCGCCGAGATTACCATCCGGGGATGCTCTTCCAGCGTAGCGCCGAGGGACACGACAAAGTGGTCCCCTTCGTAACCGAGGTTGAGATGATAGCGGCTATCCACCGCAGCGTTAGCTACCGGATCGTAGGGAATATTCGCACCGAATAAAATCACGGTTCTTTGCCACACCGGCCGGTTCTGAAACGCCCTCACCTCTTCCACGATGGAATCCACCCGACTCACCGCCTCAGGAGAGAGCCCGTGTCCGGTCTGCCGCTCCGTTTCGCGATACAGGCGACGATCTCGGATGATCTGGTCCCCGAGGATTGGGAGCGTGGAGAACGGCCGCACCAGCAAAGCCCCGGCCACATGGGTTTCAGGCGCGCGCTCTGCCAGGACGTTCACAGAGGCCACCAGGTCCACGCGGCTGGTGTACACACTCTTTCTGAGAATCGATTCGTAGTATCCGATCTGATCCTTCTTTAGAGCATAGGACTCCCCAGACGAGATCAGATCCTGAGGAAATGCGGCTTCCACAACGAAGACCAATCCGAGAAACACTACAGATCCAACGAGGCGAAATGATCGATTGCGCATGATTATCTCCTGAGTACGCCACCATACCACAACTCCGTCGGTCGCGGCGAAGAGCAGCGCCTCAGCGGGCCGGGAGCATCCGCAGACTGCGGAGAATATCCGCAAAAACGGGAAGGTACTCCTCGGCCAGGGGCAGCAACGTGGCGGCGTTGATCAGATACAGATGATAGCGGTCCATCAAGCCCAGCGCTTGAAGCTGGGCGAACTCGAGTCCCCCTTCCGATCCACAGGTGTACCACGCCGCGTGCACATCGACAAAGCTGGACAAGGTGAATCGCTCGGTGGATTGCAGGGCAAAGTCGGGGCGTTCCTGAGACAGGGCAGCCACGGAGGCATCACAGAACTCCTGAAACCACTCCGTCCCAAACCCCTCCGGTTCGCCCAGGGTGATACTGAAAGTAGACCGGTAGTCATCGTGCTCCGGGCGGGCTGGGGCAAAAAAGCGTACGTGCCTCTGGGAAACCTCGGATGCCGCCCAGGTAGGCGGAATCAGGGCAGATATGCGCACGCCCTCATGGGCAAAGCTCACGAGTTCTGCGTCCGTCATGCCTCACCTCCCGGGGCCGGCAGCAGAATAAGACGAGCGGTCTCGGCGGCATGATCAAACGCCGGGCGATACTCCGCCGATCGTCCCTCCGGCGCCAGACCGATAATCGAGAACACCACATTCTCCAGTTGCGCAAACGTTTCATGGCGGAGCACCCCAACGTCCAGTTCTTCGTCACGATACCGTAACACCTGGCAAACCGCGGGCGCTCCATCGATCACGAGCTCTTCCCGATCTTCCACCGTGCGAGAATCGATGTTCGCAGACGCCTCAGCCAGTGACCGATACGCATCCGGCCGGCCGTGAGGAACGGCGGTCATTTTGGCCATTACCCGCGCCGCAATTGCGTCTTCCGGGGCGGAATCGGGAACCTCATCCACGTAGATCGCGCTGTTGGTCTCGGAGTCCTCACCTTCCTCTTCGAATCCAATCGGAAGTTCGAGCGATACTCGCGTCTCCCAGCTGAAAAAATGGATACGCTCCGGCAATTCCATACCCGAACTATAGGGTGCCCACGGCCCAGGTGCAAGCTCACACCCCCTCAGGATGGTGGAGACTGGAACCCTCCGGAGGCGAGGATCCGCGGCGGGCAATAAGAAGGTAAAACAAACCAGACAGGAGGAAGATGCCGCCGCTCAGCTGCCAGGCGAGGGCGATACCGCGGTACTGGGCAACGATGCCCCAGAGCAATGCGGCAATGCCCCCGCCGGCCTGCAAAAAGAGCGACTCCACGGAGAGCACGGTGGAGCGCACCTCGCTGGGAATATTGCTGTTTAGCAGGGTCTGCTCCGGGGAGCTGCTAATACCGTTTAGGAAGAAGAGCGCGAAATATCCGATCGCAAAGGCGGTAACGGTTTCCGAACGTGATAGAACCACAAAGAGCACGCCGATCGTCACGCGCAGGACGGTTACCGTCCCCGCGTAGCGCGGTCCGAGGAAGCGAAACACTGCGTTGGCCGCGAGCGATCCTAACGCCCCCACCAGAAAATACCCACCGCTGAGCAATCCGAAAAGCCGCGTGGGACTGTCCTCCTGCGTGATTCCATTGACAAAGGGCTGCCAGTACTGCTCCAAGGCGGAAAACGCGATACCCCAACTGGCGGTGCCCAACAATAGCAACAGTACGATCCGGTTGGTAACCCCGTGGCGGTACGCGCTCCTCACTGTTGCCGGAAGCGCAACGATCCCCTCTCGAAACCCTGAGAAACCCGGTCGCTCAGTTTCCGCGGGAATCATTCCTACTGTGAGCACGCTCTGGACTACCGTGACCGCGATCACCACCAGAAACAGCAGAGAGTATTGGTCCAACTGAAACGGTATTCCGCTGGAGACGCTCCGAGAACCGAACCGAAACTCGGTATCCGCCACGTAGCCACCAATGACACCCCCCACCGCCAGAGCCAGCGGTATGACGGCACCCAGGATCGCCAGGAATCGCTGCAGATCACCGGAGCCCGGCGCCTCGGCAAAGGCGTCGACAAAGTAGGCGTCCATACACCCCGATGACAGCGCTCGGGCCACCCCCAGGAAGATGAAG
>JAWOCO010000185.1:0-3344 GCA_046483765.1 Alkalispirochaeta sp.
GCGCATCGTCGCCGCCGGTCCTGTATCTGAGGTCTTCACCCGAGAGAACCTGAAACGCACCTATGGTGGCCGCCTTACCCTGCTGGATCGCGCCGTGGATGCGGTGGGACAGCTGAACTCATGATCTCCGAGCGCCTCATCCGGGTCCTTACCCTGGCCGACTACAACACGCGCATCGTCATGTTCGGGACGATCACCCTGGGTATTGCCGGCGGCGTGGTGGGCGTGTTCTTACTTCTCCGGCGCCGCGCGCTGCTCGCGGACGCGGTGAGCCACGCAGCGCTTCCGGGAGTGGTGGGCGCGTTCCTCCTATCCGTTGCGCTGGGGGGCGACCCTCGCAGCCTACCGTTCCTGCTGACAGGGGCGCTCGTCTCCGGACTCCTGGGAATGGGCACTATTCTGGTAATAAGTCGCTATACGCGTCTCTCCCAGGACGCGGCTCTGGGGATCGTTCTGAGCGTCTTTTTTGGATTAGGCATTGCCCTGCTGGGAATCGTTCAGAAGATGCCGGGAGCCCCTGCAGCCGGATTGGATTCTTTTATATATGGGAAGGCCGCCTCAATCATCCGCGAGGATGCACTACTCATCGGAATCGTCGCACTGATCATCGTCCTTACCACGGGCCTGCTGTTTAAGGAGTTCCGCTTAATCACCTTCGACCCCGACTTTGCCGTGGGCGATGGATGGCCGGTGCATCGGCTCGACCTCATGCTCATGACCCTGGTGGTTGCGGTAACCGTGATTGGCCTGCAGGCGGTAGGAATCATCCTGATCGTTGCGATTCTCATTCTTCCCCCGGTGACCGCGAGGTTTTGGGTGGACCGACTGATGCCCATGGTGCTCCTCTCCGCGCTCTTTGGAGCCCTGGGGGCGTGGATCGGAACATCTATCAGTGCCCTGGCGCCACGACTGCCGGCGGGGGCCGTCATCGTGGTGTCCCTGGGGGCACTCTTCGTGGTGAGTCTGCTCTTCGGCACTGAACGGGGCGTGATTCGCGGTCTATACCGCAACCGCGTAGTAGCGCGGCGTACAATGCGCCACCACCTCCTGCGCGCGTTTTATGAGTACGAAGAGTCCGGTGGGGTGCCGGACGCGGAAGAGCAACACTACTATGTGGCCAGTCTTCGCGGGTGGGGCGCGCGCCGCTACCGGCGGGCCGTACGCATGCTTGCCCGGAATCACGCGATTTACCGCATAGCCCACGGTCCGTGGCAGTTCACCGCACGCGGCCGGGCAGAGGCCGCCCGGATCACGCGGAACCATCGACTCTGGGAGGTCTACCTGCTGGAGCATGCCGATATCGCCCCGTCCCACGTGGACTACGGTGCAGATTTTATTGAACACGTCCTGGGCGACGAACTGGTCACGGAACTTGAACAGGCACTACCTCGGTTCGGCAAAACGGTACCGAAAAGTGTCCATCACATCGAAGGACATATAGACAGAACGGAGCAGCACCCATGATATGGACCTCACTCGATACCTGGATTGTGGTTGCCGCCGTCCTCGCCGGGGTAACCTGCGCCCTGGTAGGATCATTTCTCGTGCTCAAGAAAATGAGCATGCTCGGTGATGCGATTAGTCATGCCGTCCTGCCGGGCATCGCCGTTGCGTTCATGATAAGCGCATCCCACGCCCGGAGCACGATGTTTATAGGCGCGGCGATCGTGGGGGTGCTCACGGCGATGCTGGTAGAGCTTATTCACCGCCACGGAAAGATCGAACACGGTGCGGCCATGGGAGTCGTATTCAGCATACTGTTTGCGATCGGACTTATCCTGATTGAACAAGTTGCGCGTAACGTCGATATCCATCCTGATCACGTGCTCATGGGAGCCGTAGAATTGGTCCCGCTCACGAACGTCTCCATCAGAGGTCTGGCCGTTCCGCGCGGGGTGGTCGTTCTCGCGGTGATGCTGCTCATCGACGCCGTGGTGGTGACCGCTCTGTTTAAAGAACTGCGGATCGCGATCTTTGATCCAGACCTGGCCACCACGCTTGGAATCAGTGCCACCTTCATGCATTATCTACTCATGACGTTGGTGGCAATGACCACGGTGGCCGCCTTCGAGGTGGTGGGGAGCATTCTGGTGATCGCTATGCTCATCGTTCCCGGGGCAACCGCCTGGCTGCTCACCCGGCGGCTGCTCCCGTTCATCATGACCAGCCTCCTCATAGCAGCTGTGGCGGCGGCAGCAGGCCATCTCGCCGCGATTACCGTGCCGCCACTTTTTGGATTCGAGGATACCAGCACCGCCGGTTCCATGGCAGTTGTTCTGGGTCTGCTGTTCTTTATGGCGTTTCTCCTCGCCCCGGAGCGCGGCCTCGTGGTCCAGGGCTGGAACCGGCTCCGTCTGCGGACTTCCATTAACGCGCAAGATGCCTTGGGATTGCTGGCCCGCTCGGCAGAACGGCAGGGAACTCAGGAAGGCAATTTAAGCGTCCACGAGTTTCAAGCGGCGCGGCGCTCTCCGTTTGCCGGTCGGAGGCCACAGCTGATCGCTACCCTCTCCCTTCTGCGGCTGCGCGGATCGGTGCGCCGTCGCCGCGGGCGCTACTATGCAAGCACGCACGGCGCTGCAACGGGTCGGAACATCCTGCGCACCCATCGACTCCTGGAACGTTACTTCTACGACGATGCTCAGGTTGAAATAGATGAACTCCACACCGCCGCGGACTATCTGGAACACTATACGGATCAGACCCTGCAGGCAGAGCTGGCAGAACAGCTGCGGCAGGGAGAGACAGATCCCCGAGGCAATCCGATTCCTCGGGAGACTTCCGATGGAGATCCAACAGGAGTGTAGTACGGTGCCCACCAGTACAGTTGAGCAGTATATAAAGACGATTTACCAGCAGTCGGAGCGGGCACCTCGAGAAACGGTGCCGATGAAGCGTCTATCGGAGGCGATGTCCGTCACTCCGGGTACCGCCACCGCAATGGTGAAGCATCTCGCCTCCCGCGGTCTGGTGCGCTATACCCCGCGTAAAGGGGTGGTCCTCACCACCAACGGGCAAAAGCTGGCACTCACCATGGTCCGGCGACACCGCTTGATCGAGACGTTCCTCGAGCAGGTGCTACAGTATGACTGGAGTGAGGTTCACGATGACGCTGAGCGGCTGGAGCACGCCGTATCGGATAAGTTCATTGAGCGCATCGATGCGCATCTTGATTTTCCCGCCACGGATCCCCACGGCGATCCGATCCCTCTCGCCGATGGCAGTATCACACGGACCAACGTAGTAGCACTCAATCAGTGCAACCCGGGTGATACGATCCGCATCTCCCGAGTAAAGAATGAGGACGCCGCCTTTCTCCTGCTCATGAAAGAGCAGCATTTGGT
>JAWOCO010000040.1:0-8077 GCA_046483765.1 Alkalispirochaeta sp.
CATCGTCATCCGGGGCAGCTACCGGCGCTTCCGGGTCGGGCTCGGGTTCGGACTCCGGCTCCGGTTCGGGTTCCGGCTCTGCCTGGGCAAGTCGGTTCTCCGCCTCTCCGTCCATGTGAGGTTCCTCTTCCGCGGCGCCGTCGGGGGAGGTATCGTCGGGTTCAGGTTCAGGTTCAGGTTCAGGTTCCGGCTCCGGGTCGGGACTGCGAAAATCGGCGGGCTCCAAGCTCACGATCGCATTTTCCGGAATCAGCCCCGGTCGCAACTCGTCTGCCTCCGCCAAGGACGGACCCGATTCCGCCGGCTCCGGTGCGGGCTCCTCAGGTGAAGGCTCCTCGGTCGCGGCGTCATCGTCACTATCGGACAGAGCCACGAGCGGCAGAAACACCTCATCCTCGCCGGTATCTACCGCTGCGGGATCCTCAGCCTCGGCGATACGCGGGGTATCTTCCGCGGGTTCCGGTATCGTGGTGCGAACCTGCACCGGATTGGGCGGGGGAACCTCGCGTTCCGGCACATCCACCACGATGCGCACTTCCGGCGCCGTGGTATCTGGATCCGCGCCTTCGGTGGGTGTATCCGGCACCTCCAGCTCAGTTATCGGAAGGGGCCCTGACTCCGGCGGTTCCACGGGAATCGATACGGAGAGGGACTCGTCGGCCGCCTCGGGCTCGTCGGTCGCCTCCGGTTCGCTGGCGATGGCACGCTCCGGCTCCTCGGTCGTTTCCGGCCCAGTGATCGTCTCCATCTCGGTAGCGCCGGAGCGCTCCGGAACGGCGGCCACTTCCGGCTCGCCGGTCATCTCGGGTTCGGTGGTCATCTCCGGCTCGGCGGCGATTTCGGGTTCAGGCTCTGGCTCGGGTTCAGGCTCGGGCTCGGGTTCGGGTTCGGGAGATGCCTCCGGCGGTGTTTCAGCGGTTGAAGCGACCTCGGACTCCTCCGCAGACTCATCTCGCTCCGGCGGCATCAGGAGCATCGCGTTGGGATCACCGAAGGTGGCCGCCGGATTGACATCGGGATCGGGGTGAAACGGCAAGTCCTGATTGGGAGAGACGGCGGTGAGGCCCGGAAGTTGGACGGGCGTGCCCTGAACGGTGGTGGAATCGCCGGGATCCAGTCCGAGCTGCTCTCCGGCTGCCTCGGAGACCACCATAAACACCCCCGGATCATCCAGTTCCCGCACCACAACCACTCGAGCACGTTCGCCGGTGTCCGGATTGGTGACATCCACCATCGAATTGAGAGGAAAAGCGCTGGATGCGGCGTACAATCCATCCGGAGGGAACTCACCGTATCGCCCCACCACAGCAGATCCTTGCCAGTCGGACTGACTCCACAACGGGGCCAGGACGGCGCATATCAGAATTCCGGCAAAAAACCGTACCTTTCGCCTTGTTCTCATCTCACTTCACCTCTGATCTCAGTTTCGGCACAGATCGCCCTGGGCTGTAGCTCAGACGTAGCCTGCGCCACCGCCGGTAGCCGACGCACACGCCCACACTCACACTCACACCCGCGCACACGCCGACGCACCCGCCCACCCCGACGCACCCGCTCACGGAAGCAGACCACCCGCGTTGCGAGGGGCTCAAAGCTGTGCTATCGTCCGTCTAACAACCATGGCAGCTCAATTTTACGTGTTCCAGATACTGACCGGCGAAGAACAGCGGTTTATCACGTTGGCCGAAAACGCGCTTCTCCGGAACCGGTTGGACGATACGCGGGTGTGGTGGCCACGCCGGAAGCTCACGATCCGGCGGCGCGGTCGAAAGATGCGCACGTTGGCTCCCCTATTTCCCGGATATCTGATCGTAGAGGCCCCCACGATTGACGCCCGCCGCCTGCGGACGTTGCGCAGCTGTACCGGTTTTGTCCGGTTTCTCAAATCAAACCAGGATATCCGCCCACTGCAGGGGCAGGACCTGGAGCTCGTTCGTCATTTTCTCTCCTTCGGGGAGATTGTGGAGCAGTCCAAGGTGACTTTCGATGTAGACAATCGTATCGTGGTGCAAGAGGGACCGTTGAAGGGACTGGAAGGACGAATCATTAAAGTGGACAAGCGCAAGGGCCGGGCCAAGGTTCAGCTGGACATGTATGACAACTCTTTTCGGATCGACCTGGGGTTCGAAGTAATGGCGGAGAAGACCGCATGAGCACGAGTCGCATCTACGTGATCGGAGCGGGCTTTGCAGGCCGGGCGATCGCCCAGGAAATCGCCGAAAAAGGAGTCATCGGACGGGTTGTGGCGTTTCTCGACGACGATCCCCAGAAAATCGGCACCCGAATCGACGGCATTCCCGTGGTGGGACCGATTGACCAGGTTGTGTCGCTGGTGGAGAAGACCCCCGCCGACGAGGCGCTCATTGCGATTCCCAGCGCCTCTCGAGAGAACCTGCGTCGACTCCATACTACCCTGCGCCGCGCGAACTTTTCCCGCATCCGAATTCTCCCCACCGTGTCGCAGATCGTGGGAGACGACGCCCACTTCATCCAGACGCGCCAGATCGACCCGCAGGACCTGCTTGGCCGGACCCCGGTCAATATCAATCTCCGGCAGGCGCTGTCGTACCTGCGAGGACGGCGCGTCTTAATCACCGGTGCCGGGGGCAGCATTGGGAGTGAACTGGCCCGGCAGTTGCTCTCGGGAGGTGCGGAACGGCTGTACCTCCTGGGACATGGCGAGAACAGCATCTACGAGATCGATGCCGAACTGCGACTCCTACAAGACGAGGGTGTCGGCGATACCGCCACGATCATCCCGATCATTGGTGATCTCACCGATTCCGACTACCTGCGTTTTCTGTTGCCGCGGCTCAAGGCGGACGTCATCTTTCACACCGCCGCGTATAAGCACGTCCCCATGATGGAAGCGAACCCGGTTGCCGCGATTCAGAACAACGTTTTCGGTACCCTGAACCTGATCGAGGCCGCTGAGGCGGCAGGTACGAGACGCCTGATCCTGATTTCTACCGACAAGGCGGTGCAGCCAAGTAACATCTACGGGGTCAGCAAGAATCTCGCGGAGTCGCTGTTTCTGCTGCGGCCCGCCACGACGGGCCCCTCCGGCAGCGACACATCGGGCACGGTGGTGCGCTTCGGTAACGTCCTCGGATCGCGGGGGAGTATCCTCCCGCTCTTCCGTCGGCAGATCGAGAAAGGTGGCCCGGTGACGATTACCGATGCCCGCGCCACGCGTTTCTTCATGACGATCCCCGAGGCGGTGTCGCTGGTACTCCAGACCGCTGGTGTCGGCACACCGGGAGAGCTTTTTGTGCTGGACATGGGGGAGCCACTGAACATCCGGGATCTGGCGGAACAGATGATCCGCTTCTTCGGGTTCGTCCCGGACACGGATATCCCGGTAGAGGAGATCGGCCTCCGTCCCGGCGAGAAGCTGACGGAGACACTGTTTGACACGGGGGAGCTTCCGGAAGACCAGCCGCTGGAACGCATCGTAAAGGTCCGGCGGGATCCCGAGGCGCGATCCGCAGGACCCCGCTCTGCGGATCAGTTGCAGCACCTGCTGACCGAGCTGCGGCCGGTGTGCATCTTTGACCAATCGCGCCCCGGAGAGTATCGTAATCGCTGGAGACTCAGGGAAATCCTGACCTCGTACTATCCGGATCTGCTCCCCTTTCCGGGAGAACCGGAATACTGACACCGGGAGCACCAGGCAGTGAGCGTGATTCCATTTGCACGACCATCCATTGGAGACGAGGAAGTCGCCGCGGTAAGCGATGTGCTGCGCAGCGGCTGGCTCACTACCGGCAAGCAGGCGCTCGCCTTCGAGCAGGAGTTTGCCGCTACTCTGGACGTACCCCACGCTCTGGCGGTGAATAGTGCCACCGCCGGTCTGCATCTCGCCCTGGACGCGGTGGGGGTCACAACCGGAGACTATGTGATCGTTCCCAGTCTCACCTTCACCGCCACGGCGGAGGTGGTCCGATACGTAGGCGCAGAGGTGGCGTTTGCCGACGTAGGACGGTCCTCCATGCTTATCGATCCCGATTCGGTTGAGCGACTGGCTGTGGCAATCGGTCGGGCAGGTCGCCGGCTGGCAGCGATTATTCCGGTGCACCTGGCAGGAGAGCCCTGTGACATGAACGCCCTGAACTCGATCGCCCGGGAACACGGGGCCGCGGTGATCGAGGATGCGGCGCACGCCTTTCCGGCCCGCTATCAGGGTCAACCGGTGGGCACGCTCGGAGACATTGGGGTCTTTTCATTCTACGCCAACAAGACGATTACCACCGGAGAAGGAGGCATGGTGGTCACTCACCATGAGAAGTATGCCCGCCGCATGAAAACGATGCGCTCCCACGGTATCGATCGCGAGGCGTGGCACCGCTACACTGAGGCCGGTACCGATAGCTCCGGCACCCATGCGCCGCACTGGTATTACCAGGTGGTGGCTCCAGGGTTCAAGTACAACTTGCCGGATACCGCCGCCGCGATCGGTCGCGTCCAGCTACGACGGGCGGAGGAACTGCGCCGCTCCCGAACCCACCTGGCCGGACGTTACCTCCAGCACCTGGCTCCCCTACAGGAGACCGGAGTGGTAGTGCTACCGAACTCCACCCCTGACCACGCCTGGCATCTATTTGTCCTGCGATTGAACCCTGCCGTCCTTTCGATATCACGCGATCAGTTTATCGAGGAGCTCCGGGAGCGCGGAATCGGAACATCGGTGCATTACATTCCACTGCACCACATGCCGTACTGGAAGCATCGTTACTTCGATCCCGCCCACCGCTCAGCAGAGCGCCTGGGCGCCGAGGCGCTCTCCAATACCGATCAGCGGTTTACCGAAATTGTCAGTATTCCGCTCTATCCCGACCTCAGTACTTCGGACCAGGACCACGTGATTCAGGTGGTGCAGACGATTCTGGGAGCACACCGTGGCGCCTAAGCTCTGTGGTCGGCTGATTCCTGCGGTGGCAGCGGGCTCCGAGATTACCGACGAAACCCTTGCGGAAATCCGGAGTGCCCTGCCCGCCGGATTTCATCTCTACCGGGGGGATGATCTGGGGATAGACCCGCCCCGGGAGCTGGCGGAACCGTTCAACTCGATAGCGGTACTCCCTGCTCGCGCCCGCTACCAGGGTGAGCCGATCGCGGTACTGGTAGGCCCTACCTGGGCGGAGACTGACTATCTCAGTAGCGAGATCCACCAGTCCCTGGGCGCGGTTCCGGAAATTGACATCGCTCCCGTCTGGCGTGATTCGGGTAGTACGATCCCCGATACCCAGCCCCAGGAGTCAGATGACGACATCTCCACCACGCAGGCACCGGAGAACGCTCCGGCAACTGAACCGGAAAACACATCGAAGGATGCACCGGAGAATCCGCCGGATAATCAACCGGACGCGTCTTCCACCACTTCAAATGTCATTCCCCAGGTGGCGGAAGGCAGCTACACCACGGCACTCCAGCTCCACATCGCTGATGAGGCGCTTTGGGCTCAGGGAGTACCGGCACGCAAAGGGGCTCACGTCCTGGCCCCCACCCAGTGGCCCTCCGTGATTCGCAGTTCCATCTCCCGGATCCTGCGGGTGAACGCCCGCTCCGTGGTGGTCGAGGCACAACCCACGGCGGGATCCCGGGACGCCGCGCTGTGGATGCCCGCCTATCTGGCGGTGATCGCGGCGGCGGTGACGCGCATCGAGCGATCACCAGTCACGATTGCCCTCCGCGCGGATCAACGCGTGCTCACCGGTGGTAGAAGCCCCGCGCACATCACCTGGAGCTCCCGTCTGGATAGCGAGGGAGTGCTTACCTCTAATCAGGTGACCGTCGCCCTGGACCTGGGAGCGTACCCTACCCTTCTGGATGAAACGGGGCGTCGGGTTCGTCGAGCTGTGGAATCGATCTATCGGGTACCGGAGTTGGAGTACGCGATCTCCCTTCACCCCAGCCCGGCACTCCCCATGGGGGCGATGGAAGGGGTGGGTACTGCGCAGGTCGCCTTTGCCCGGGAGGTGCATTACAATCGCCTGGCGGAGCTTGCCCAGGAGGATCCGGTTCACTGGCGGCGCCGACATCTGCGGAGCGACTGGCCCGTCCTCCATGAGCTTCTGGGAAGTGTGGCCGATGAAAGTGATTTCCATCGGCGATACGCGGCAAATGAGCTGGTAAAGAAGCGACGCATTCAACTGCCCCGGAACTCCAAGGCGCTGCGCGGTATCGGATGCGCCGTCGCGGAGCAGATCAGCGGCGTCACCGGTGATCGGGAATTGGGGGCGGTGACGGTCCGGTTGGATCCCGGCGGAAAGGCACTGCTCTTCTGTAGTCTTCCCACCCCCACCTCACGGTTGATCGTCGCGTGGCGCCAGTTGGTAGCTCAGGAACTGGGCCTCGAAATGGATGCGGTCTCGGTGGATACCACCTACAGTACGGATCAGTATGACAGCGGTCCACGCCTCTTCTCCCGTGGGGTCTCCGTGGTTCCCCGCGCGATTCAGTCAATCTGCCAGACGATTCAAAAACAGCGCTTTCGGGAGCCGCTGCCGATCCAGGTGCGCCGCACGATCCGCACGAGCCGGGCCGTACGCACTCCGGCCGACGCCATGCGCTCCGCCGGGGCCGCAGCGGTGGAGGCGATTCTGCTCCCGAGCAGTATGGAAATCGACATCAAAACAGTGACGCTTTCGGTGTATGCCGGACGGATTCTGGACCGCGGTTCGGCGGAGGCTGAACTGAGGCGTGGTATCTACCAGGCACTGAACTGGACGTTACACGAGGCGGTGCACGATCCCGGCGCGGTCGGGCGCTATCGCACCACCTTTCGTGGCAGACCGCCGCGGCTGCGCATCGTCTTCGGGGCGGCGGAGCGCCGCGATGGTCCCACCGGTATCGGTGAGCTTCCGTTCCTTACGGTGCCGGCGGCGTTAACCAGTGCCATCTCACAGGCAAGCGGTCTATATCTCGACACGCTGCCGGTGCGATCGGCAACACTGTTGCAGATGCTCCAGGAGGATTGAGTAGATGGAGGTAACGTTCCGCTACAATGGAACTGAAAGAACGGTACAGGTGGTCCCCGACACCCCGGCCCACCAGTACCTCAGCGATACTCACGGGCGGCGGGGCACGTGCGGCGACGGGAGTTGTCTACAATGCGCAGTCCTCCTGGGAAGTCGCGTCACCGCCACCTGCAGCCTACCCGCCTACCGGCTGGAGGGTGCGGATGTCGTCGATCTCGACGGGCTGGAGCATGACACCCTGTATTTTGACATCCACCGCGCCTTTGATAAGATCGGAATCACCCGCTGCCAGGAGGCGCTGCCGGGTCTGATCTTTCTCGCCTACCAGTTACTCGGGGAGAACCCGCTCCCCGGCGATGATGAACTGCGGGAGTACAGCCGACACATGACGACCCGCTGCGTGAGTCGGGACGAGTTTGAGCGCGCCGTACGCCTGGCGGGTCGAGTGCACAAGAGGAAACACCGTGAGCTCCCGAAGTAGGCCCACCGCACGTCGTGACCGCGCCGACGGCACGCCACTTCCCGAGGTGATCGTGCCCCAATCGCTGGGGGAAGCGCTCCAACTCTTACGGCACAGCGCCGATCGGGCGGTATGGGCCGGCGGTACGTGGTGGTTACAGCAACCGGAGGTGTCCCGTCGGGCCCGCCAGATTCTTGCGATTCACAGCGTCCGCGAACTGCGCCGGGTGGTGCGCACGGGACACCACGTGGAAATCGGCTCCACCGTTCCCGCCGGTCGCCTCCTGGGAGCGGGGAAACGGTTTCTCCCGGCGGTGGCTGTGGAGGCGATTCACCGCGTCGGGCCGCCGCCGATTCGCAATGTAGCGACCCTGGGGGGCGCCCTGGCGATTCCCGGCACCACGCTGCCGGTGACGGCGGTACTGCAGCTGATTGATACTTCGATCGAGCTCCGCCGCCAGGGGAACTCCCGCTGGATGCCGTTAGGCCACTTCCGCGATCCCACCGGGGTACTGCGCATCGATGAAGGCGAGATCATCACCCGTCTTCGGATTCCGTTACGGAACTCGACGCACTGGATGATTCACACCTATCGACAGCCGTTTCCCGGCGGTGGCCCGTCTCTCACCCTCCTGGTA
>JAWOCO010000076.1:0-2664 GCA_046483765.1 Alkalispirochaeta sp.
AGCTGACTGGCAGAATGAGCTCACCGAAGCGGTGGAAAACCTCTCGGCGATCGGCTACACCGGTATGGTGGGCCGGGTGCGCGCGGGGCTGCCGTTGGTGCACGCGGGGGTGTCCGAGGGCCAGACTGCCCAGGCCGCAACGGCCTCGGAGCCCGCCGACGGAGAAGCCACGCAACCGCGCGAGCTGGACGTGGCCCACGCCGAGGCACTGGTGCTCGCCGGAGATTCCCGGTCCGCTCTTACCGTGGCGATGCGTGCCGCCCGCTCGGCTGCTCGGGCGGACGAAATGGTGGCAGTTGCCACGCTCATGGCGGAGTTAGGGCACACCTCCGACGCCCTGGATG
This sequence comes from Alkalispirochaeta sp., assembly GCA_046483765.1. Classification (GTDB taxonomy): domain Bacteria; phylum Spirochaetota; class Spirochaetia; order DSM-27196; family Alkalispirochaetaceae; genus Alkalispirochaeta. Next base: position 345 of record JAWOCO010000076.1, read on the forward strand.
TGGCGCGGCGAGCGGTATCTCGGGCGGAGCTACCCGTGACGTCTGAGATCGTCGAACTGATCTATCCAATGCCGTTCCGCGCCGAACTGCAGGACGCGGCGGACCGCTACGGCGTGCCGGTCTACCTCCTGGCCGCACTGGTGCGAGAGGAAAGCCATTTTCGACCGATCGCGCGCTCCCCCGTAGGTGCGCAGGGTCTGGGGCAGATCATGCCCGCCACCGCGGACGATATTCGGCGGCGCATGGACTGGCCCGAGGCGGATGTGAGCCGTCCCGCAGACAATCTACTCATGAGCGCATACTATCTGGACTACCTGGCGGGACAGATCGAATCTCCGGTGTTGCGGTTGGCGGCGTACAATGCGGGACTCGGCCGGGGACGGCGCTGGCAGCGCTCGTTTGGCGATCTCCCGCCGATTCTTCAGGTGGAGGCGCTGCCCTTCGTGGAGACGCGCTGGTATCTGCGGCGGATTACTGTTTCCCACGCGATGTACCGGCACCGCATGCTGGGGACCGAGCTGGAAGCAGCGCTGGGGGAATTCATGGAAGGAGCTATCTGGTGAACACGTTACAGGCGATCGCATTGGGCATGCTGCAGGGAGCGACGGAGTTCCTTCCCGTCTCCAGCAGCGGCCATCTGGTCATAACCAAGGAACTCTTCGGCGTCGCGCAGGTTCCGATTCTCTTTGATGTACTACTCCACGTGGCCACGCTGGTGGCGGTAATCGTGGTCCTTCGGGCTCAGGTATGGGCGTTTCTGGTGGCCCTGGGGCGCTTGGTCCGCCGCACGGTACGGGAAGAAGACCGCCCTTATCTCCGATTGATTCCGATTATCGTGGTGACCACCGCCGTCACCGGAGGATTTGGTATCGGCCTGGATCGCCTCTTCGATATCAGGAATCCCGTGATGACTTCGGCGCTGTTTCTGGTGACCGCGGGGCTCCTGATCGCTACGCGCTGGTTTCACGGCACCCGCAGCCTGAACCAGATCCGATGGCTGGATGCCCTTGTATTGGGAGTGGCGCAGGGGCTTGGGGTGCTCCCGGGAATCTCCCGATCGGGAGCAACGATTTCGGTGGCGCTCTACAGCGGTATGGACCGGAAGACCGCCGGGGAGTACTCCTTTCTGTTGTCGATTCCGGCGATCCTCGGGGCGCTCGTGTTGACGCTGCGGGACGCCGAGGCGCTGGGGGCGCAGGTGGGTCTGGGGCCGGTAATTGCCGGATGTATCGCTGCCGCCTTGGTGGGATACGTGGCGCTCACCGCGCTGCTTAAGATCGTGCGAGCAGGCAAATTGTCGCTGTTTGCCTGGTATCTGATACCGCTGGGCGTGGCGGGCATCCTGTTCTTCCGCTGATGATCCTGCCGATCTCAGCGCGGAGATTCACTCACGTTCGCCGCTGATCATGTCGATATACCTCTTCAGGGAGGGTATCAGTGATCAGTGCAATACCGACACAACGACAGGAACAACGACAGGAACAACGACAGGAACGTATTCTCGCGGTCGTCCTTGCAATAGCAACCGCGTTCATGGCGATTTCTCTCGGTATCGCCTCGGTTGATCCTACTGGTGTGTTGGGTCACGCGATCGCTGCCCCGGGGCGATTCTTCTACGCTATGCTCCATGTAGCGGCCTGGTGGATACCCCTCTATTTTTTGGCTCTCACCATTTTGGCGCTTCGATCGCGGCCGATTACCTGGGAAAGCGTGCTCCTGCTTAACGTGATCCATATTCCCGTACTCACGGTGGGGGCGCTCCTGCGCCTGCTGGTGCAGAGCTCCGCCGCCGCCGTGCCGCTTATCGCTGCTTTGGAACGGAGCTTTACCATTCGTGGTGCCGGCATCGTTCTCAGTCTGGCGCTGGCGGTGCAGGGAGTGGTGCTGATGCAGCTCTGGCGCTGGGTCGAACTCCGTGCCCGTGGTGAAATCGGTGGATCCCCTGAGTCGAACGACGATGACGATGAGCAGTCTCCGCTCACCCGTATGCGCGCGATCGCGCTGCCCGCGCCGGAAGCCACTACTGGGTGGGATTTCGCCGCCGCGCCGCAGTCCGGTGTCGAGCGCGAGCTCGCCGCTGATCCAGATGCCGCCTCCGAGGCTGAAGCCGCCGAGCGCGAACACGAACACGAACGCGAACGCGAGCACGAACACGAACACGAACCCGATGCTGACACTCAGTCTGCCTCGGGGCACGATCACTTCACCTGGAGCACTGACACGCCTGACACCTCCCGAGAACCGGTCACCTTTCAGGATCAACTTGCGGCGCTTCGCGCACGGATGGAGGAGGGGCTCGAGGCCCCACCCACTACCGGGG
>JAWOCO010000142.1:0-2789 GCA_046483765.1 Alkalispirochaeta sp.
CGGCCATCGGTGTTGAGCACGTCGGCCACGATCTGGGCAGTCCGGGAGGCGGAGGAATCGGTGGTGACCGCCATGTCGGCAACCTCGATTCCCATAGCGCCGGTGAGCACTCCCGCGCGGCTGATCGCCCCGGTTCCCTGGACTGCGGCGGTGCCCGAGAGGGCATCGAACCCCACGTCCCGCGCCTCGGCCGGCAGGGAGGGGGTGATGGACCCCACCGATAGCGTATAGGTGGCGCGATCTTCGGCGTCGCTGCGCATATCCACCGTTCCATTCACCCCGAACTCCCCACGACGAAACGTGAGGGACGTCGGATTATCGAGGCGATCAGGGTGCGACGAAATCTCCTGCAGCGCAACCTCTATCGGCATGCCGCCGTCGGTGCCGGACGCGGCCGCCTCCTGGATGTAGAAGCGAGGATACTCCACGGAGGCAAACCGCACATCCACGCCGCCCCGCCCGGGACCACGAGGTTCAGCGGCGCGAGCGGCCCGCGCCTGTTGGATTGATTGCACTTTCTCCAGAACCAGCATCCCCCGGTCATAGGTGGTGCCCAGAAAACTTCGAACAAAGGTCTCCGCGGTGGCCATGGCGAACTCCCGGGGGTTCACATCAAAGGAGGGAATCCGGGCGCGCAGCGACTGCATGTCCGCGGCGATAGCAGTTTGGATCCGACTTTGTGTGGCCTGCACCTCGGCGATATCAGCTTGAAGACGCGCATACGACTGTTCCACGCTCCCGTACAGCGCGTCCACCTCTTCCACCGTTTCGGTGGCATCGGTGTATACCGTGCGAATCGCATCGACGGAACGCAGCTCCCGGGGATCCGTGCCCACAATCTCCTCTGCTCGGCGACGAATGCCATCCACCTGGTCGGTGGTGTCGGTGAGGCGGGTCTCCCAGAACTCCCGCGTTTCCAGCGCTTCCTGGGTGATCGCTTCCACCGTGCGGCGCGATTCCAACTCGTCGTAGATTTCAGCGAGAATTGCTTCAGGGTCGACATCCGCTCCCAATCCGCCAAAGGTGTCCGCCGCGGCGCTTTGGGCGCGCTCCCCCACGGCATCCAGGGCAGAGGGACTATCGTCTGTCTGTGCATCGGGTGTCTCGGCGGGGAACAGCTCTCCCGGGGTCTCCCGTTCGGTGCCAAAGCCGATATCCGCGGCGGTCATGCGTTCGATGACCACGTTACCCTTGAGGAGTTCCGTGGTGTTCAGGGAGAACTCCGTGTTCCCCAGTTCAAACAGATTGCGCGTGGGATCATCGGCGTCAGTAATCATGAGCCGTGATAGCGATACCTGGCCCTGGAGCGGTCGGAAGTGCAGGTTGTCTATGTCGCTCTGCGCTTCAAAGGTGGTGGTGAGAAACTCTTCCGCCGCCTCTTCCAGCAGCCGGTCCTTAAAGAGTACCGCAAAGAGCACCGCCCCGCCGATAATCACCGCCACCACCGCCAGGCGTCCCATTTTGAGGAGGCCGCGATTTTTGCGAATCTCGTTCAGGATCCGTGCCACCCGGGCGCGATCGTCGGCGCTGAGATCGCTGCGGAGTTGATAACCCCCGTTCGGGAGTTCTTCGAACGCCGTTTCCGTGAACGTGCGGTCCCGGTCCAGGTGAATGCGCCGCACGATCTGCTTCCGGAACTTCTTGGCCGATAGCGGCTTGGTGAACCGCTTCTTAATGCGTGGGGTTTTCGCCATGTAACGCTCCTCAACTCACCACGGAGTAGACGTTCTGAAAACGTTTTGTCAGAGAGATCAGCCGTGACACACCGGGAATTCGTTGGATTCCCTTGACGATTTTACTCTCCGCCAGTCGAGGATGGACACTGCGGCGATAGACCCGAACCAGGATGCGTCCCAGGAAAAAGATCGGAATCCACAGTACCGCCCCTGCCACTAACGCTCCCATGACCACGGTGTTGTTGAAGCGGGTGAAGGGGAGCAGGGGCAGATTGTACAATCCGGTGAACACGCCTTCCAGCCCTTCCGCCATGAGTATCGCCGAGCCGAGCAGATGTAACTGCCCATCCGCCAGCCCCGCCAGCGGCGAGAGGAGTGCCAGGATCAGCAGTTCAATCGCCAGATTGAGCTTGAGAAACACGGTCACCAAAAACAGCGCCACCCACAAGAGGTTGCCCGCCGGTAACAGGGCCAGCCAGACTCCCATGGCGATGCCCGCGGCGATCTCACCGGGGCGACGATTGGCGTTGAGGCTCGCGATGAGCCGAGCGATCCAGGTCACGATCATCGATTTCGTCTCCCACTGGTATAGTGCTCCTGCATATACCGAACGGTCTCATCGTCGGCGGCCACGAACACCAGCCCGGTGCTTTTCCACAGGCGTGGATTAGCAGCATCCAGGACCCAGTTATCCGCATTGACCGCCAGCGACAACGGCCTGCCGTCTTCAAAGATCGCCCGATGGCCGAGGCGATGGAGAATTGGCAGTGCCCCGGCAAGATCCCAGAGCTTGATCCGGGCCACATAGCAGATGTAGCTCCCGCGAATCAGCTTGGCCACCGAGTAGACGGCACTTCCGTTGGACTGAATCGGGTTACGACCGCTGAAGTACCCACTATGGACCACCTCCTGCGGCAGACTAATCATTCCGCTACTCCGATAGGTGCGCGCCTCCTGGGGCAGCGGGGCGAGCTTCTCAAACGCCCAGTACTCGGGATTGCGGGCGCCGCGATGGAATAGGACATCTTCACCGGAGGTGATAAACATCTCTCCTGTCCGGGGGAGAAAGAGGGCTCCTTCCACCAGGGTGCCCTGTTGCATGAGCCCCAGGGA
>JAWOCO010000177.1:0-3122 GCA_046483765.1 Alkalispirochaeta sp.
ACGAATGAGCGCCTCGATCCGGACCTGTAGTTCGGAAAAGGAAAACGGTTTGGTGAGATAGTCATCCCCGCCGGCGCGGAGACCGGTGACCCGGTCGTCCACCGATTGCCGCGCGCTGAGAATCAGGATCGGCGCGGTCATGCCGCGGCCCCGGAGCTCCTCAATGAGCCACAGCCCGTCCTTACCGGGAAGCATGATATCCACCACCAGCGCGTCATAGCGTTTTAGGCTCGCCGCACCCAGCGCTTCCTCGGCGCTCTCCAGGTGATCCACGTGGTATCCGCTCTCTCCCAGTCCCTTCTTGAGATACTGCGCGATCTTGGCGTCGTCTTCTACGATGAGTACCTGCACGGATGATAAGATACCACATTCTCCCGCACCGGGATCAATCCGAATTTTCCGCTACTCTCTGCGCACGACAGTAGAGTTGTTGAGTATAGTAGTAATTGAACCGGGTCGAGCAATGGGGAGGTGGGCGATCAAGTTAACGGTAGGGGTGGACGGAATATCCAGTCTCGAGAAGGTATACGACGTACTCGATGGGGTCCGGGGACTCATGCAGACCGTCTCAGATGAGGGTGCGGACCAGGCCGGTGGGCAGGACCGGCACGCTGCCGACGATCAGGCAAGCGGAGCCAACCAGCTCGGCGCCGAAAAACAGCCCGGCGGGATCGTTCTGGAAAACGCCGTGGTCCGGCGGCGCGGCGCGCAGGATTGGCATATCGTGTTTCACGCGCACGGCGGACATGACGTGCTCACCTACGCCTTCCAGCAAACCGCGCCGCGCCATCCAGAACTTTCGGCCACGACAGTCGCCTTTGAGGAGGGGCGCTCAGTTACGGTAGCGCGCCATATCCCCGGCCAGACTGAGCCGGTCTCCACCGACCGCTATCCGCTGGAAATGTACGACACCTTGGAAGAGGAGTTTCGCTTCCACCCCACGGACGCGGAGGCGTTGCTGTTGCTTCCGGCCGATGTGGAATCGATTACGCTGGAGGAGCTCCAGAACCGCTTCCCGGGATGACCCAGGGCTGTATCCAGAATCCTGTTGCGCACGCCCCGCCTATTGCTCGGTGAAAATCAACGTAGCGAAGTCCGGGCTGGCCACGCGGCCGCGAATCTCCTGCGGATTGTTGATACGCGCCTCCTCCCCGGAGCCCGCGGTGCGGCCGTAGAAGAGGCGGACCGAGTCGCCCGGGGCAACGCGGTAGGGGAGCGTAAAGGCGCCGCCGGCGTCGGTCACGGCTACCCGGGAGGGGGCCAGCCGGCCCACCTGCGGATGGGGAGCCACGGTGATGCCGGAAAGCGGCCGGCCGAAGGCGCTCACCACGGCACCGGAGATCTCGCGCTGCCGGTAGACCGCCGCTGAGCGGAGGGTGAGACGCGCCTGTTCCCCCGACGCCAGGGGGATCGCGATCGACGACGGTCCACCGCCATCCAGAGCCATGGGTTCGATTACCAAATTTCTGATTCCCACCGTGGCCCCCGAATCGTAGACCAGATCCCAGGCGCGCTCCTCAGTGGCGCTTACGAGAAACTCGTCGGGGGGATCCATGGAGCGGAACGGTTGGTCTGGGCCGGGAAGGAAGCGGGGATAGGCGAGTTCCGCCAGCGCCTGCGTCAGCGGATGATCCCCCGTGGTGAGCGCGGTCCTCCAGAGGGTATCGGTCTCCTCCATGATCAGATAGCCCTCGGCGTTGGGGGCATGGATCGAGATGTCCGCCCGGGCGCTGTGGGAGGGCTGCAACACCAGGGTGAGTTCCGCCGGAATGGAAGCGGTACCGGCCGACGGCTGACGCTCGCCGGTGGCTGCATTGTCGCCGGCATCGTCGGGGTTAGCTTCACCGGGAGAGGACTCACCACCGATAGCTGCAGCGTCCCCGACTGTCACATCGTACACCAGCCGAATCCCAGGACGGGGGATCATCACCTCCTCCAGAGGGAGGCCTGAGGAGTCGATCGGTATAGCTTGGGCGGGCGCGACACCCGGCGAATCACCACCGGCGCCGGCGGATGCAGCCGGACTATCTGCCCCGGAGGTCTCGGACGTTCCGGATGAAACAGGGGGGTCCGCCGAGTGCGCTGCAGGTGCCGAATCCGCGGGAACAGCCGATCCCGCTGAGCCGGCTGAGCCGGCTGAGCTTGCCGCAGGTGCCGAATCCTCCGCACCGGTCGAGCTTGCCGCGTGAGCCGCGTCCGGTGACGCCCCGTCGTCTCTCCCGTCTCCGCCACTCGACGACTGCGTGGTTGCGCAGCCACCCACCACCACTACAAGCAGACCAATTGTCACCATTCGCCCCAACATCCGGATCCTCCAGCGTAACATTTTAACTATTGGACTCCGATTATACACAAGTTTCGAGAACGCGGGGGAAGACACCAGGTAATCCGTGGCAAAATCAAGCCGAGCCCCGCATAATCAACCGCTCCCCGAAACTCCGCGTGGATACCACGCCCGGGGAATGCTATATTGAAGGTATCGTGATGAACGGAACCTCCCCACAGTCGAGCATAGACGTACCCCGCCGTACTCCCCGTCTCGCCGCCGTGGCCACCCTCGTGGCCGGCGCGCTCCTGCTCACCTCCTGCCCCACCGGGGTGGACTGGAGTGACTACGACGGGGTGAATCTGATTGAAGACCGCCCGCTGGGAGCAACCGACGCCGACGGCAATAGCCTGTGGTACTTTGCGGAGGGGTTGGAGGCAGGCACGGTAAACCCGGTCACTGGAACCAATGTTTCGACGGACTTCGTTGCGTTGGTGGAGGTACCGGAGAATGAAGCCGGGTCGTTACCGGCGGGAGTTTCGGGACCAATCTATCGCTACGAGATCCCCAATCTCCTCCCTCACGGTGATTTCGAGGAAATCGATAACACCAATTTTGGAGCGCTGTGGAACCGTGACCTGGACGGGAGTGATCCCGGAAACATCACCATCGACACGGCGGATCCGGTCAGGGGAGACAAATCGCTTGTTCTGGAAACTAACACCAGTGCAGAACGGGCCTGGATCGATCTCGACGATCATCTTATTGGGGGGTTTCCCGTCAATACCCGATTTGCCTTCAACCTAGACTTCCGCAGTCAGTCTACTCAATACGGTATGGTTACGGAGAACGGAAC
>JAWOCO010000210.1:0-2867 GCA_046483765.1 Alkalispirochaeta sp.
GTATGACTTCGACGCCGGCACGCCGAGCATGCGCCACAGACTCGAGGAGCTGAGGGTGGTGATTCAGCAAGATCTCACGAGCGCCGCATGAGGCTCATCCTTCTCGCGGTACTCGTCGCGGTGGTCGGTACGGGGATTGTGGTGTGGGCGTCAGGAAACCACGAAGGTCGAATTAACACCGACGCATCCGGTGTGGCGATCGACGGATATGATCCTGTTGCGTACTTCACGCGCGGAGCCCCAGTTGCAGGAAGTGCGGACTACGCATACCAGTGGGATGGTGTCACGTGGCACTTCGCTTCCGCCGAACACCGTGATCGCTTCATCTCCGATCCGGAGGCGTACGCTCCGGCGTACGGTGGGTACTGTGCCTGGGCCGTTGCCGAGGGCAAGGTTGCGGGATCAATCCGGCGATGTGGCATATCGAGAACGGAACACTCTACCTCAACTACTCCGCCCGCACGAACCGCCGTTTCCTGTCCGATGTCAGCGGCAACATCGCCCGCGCCGAGACCAACTGGCCCCACATACGCTCCCGGCTGGATGCGGATGCTTCCGAATGACGAAGGAAGCGCTGCACACGGAACTCTCCGCGGCCAGGACGGCTACGCACTCAGTGATCGACGCTGCTGATGAGGCGACTCGGTCCCGCGTACCCGCGGGCCACACGTGGTCGGCGTTGATGGTGCTTGATCACCTGCGCATTCTCGATGAACAGGTTGCGGCGGTGGATTGCCGGGATCGGCGCTTCCCGCATCCCTGGATCGGACCGATGAACGCGTACGAGTGGCTTCTCTTCACGGCCGTCCACGAACGGGGGCACCACGCGCACCTGCGGGCGATTCTGGCCGAGGCGGAGGCGTGTAAATTCGAATTGGGTAGGGGAACAGACATGCAAAGACGGGGTCGGGAAGATGCCCAGTCTGCCTTTGCATATGTGAAGCAACAAGACCTGAAGGGCGGATGGGTCGTTGACAACGAGACCGTTGACACGGGACATGGACGCATCGAAATCCGGGACTGCTTTCACACGGACAAGATCGCCTGGAGCGTTGAGAACAATCTCCACTGAACCTTGGATATGGCATTCCGGGAAACGATTCCTGGATATGTGCCGGATATTTCGCAGAGAACTTCGCCATGATGCGGCGCAACGGAGTGAGTCGGGCTAAGCGTGATTCCCCATTAAAACGGCGTCTCAGACGTCGGCAAAAGATCTGCGGTTGCGACAAGACCTACCGCGAACGCATGCTGTTCAACTCAGACACTCAGATCGCCCGCCACTCACGCACCTGGTTTATTGCGCCGGCTCAGGATCATTCCGCGGCTATCCCGATGAATCGGTAACGGGACTATCTATCTGATCTGGCAGACTTTGGACGTCTTCGGAGCGTATTCTGCCAAAAAAACGTTTGCAAAAACGTTCTACACGCTGCTATACTGTCTCTGATATGGCAGCACAGAGCGAGTTTGACGGTGGTAGCTTTCACTTTGTGGCAGGTTTCCAATGACGCAACCGCTCCTGCAAATGGATCGAATACATAAAGCATTTTTCGGTGTTTCAGTACTCCGGGATGTGAACTTTGACGTCCAGGTAGGCGAGGTTCATGCCCTCCTGGGAGAAAACGGCGCCGGGAAATCCACACTTATCAAGATTCTGAGCGGTGCCTACACCTGCGACGCCGGGATGATAACGATCGGTGGAGAAGAGATCGATCTACCGGCTTACAATCCACGCGTCGCTCAGAAACTGGGTGTCGTCACCGTCTACCAGAATTTTCATCTGATTCCTCACTTGACGGTGGCCGAGAATATCTCTCTATCGGACATGGCTATGCGGTATGGTCTCCTAGATTGGTCCGCAATTTACCGCCGGGCACAAGAAGTACTTGCGGGGGTCGATTTCGATATAGATCCGCGGCGGAAAGTCCGCGAACTGACGGTTTCGCAAAAGCAAATGCTCGAAATCGCTATTGGTATGTCAAAGAATGCCCGAGTGCTCATACTCGATGAGCCCACCGCCGCCCTGAGCAGCAAGGAGACTCAAACGCTCTTTGAGTTTATTCGGAGTATCAAACAGGGCGGTCTGGGAATAATCTACATTTCCCACAAGCTAGAAGAGATCACCGAGATAGCCGATCGAGTTACCGTTCTGAGAGACGGCAAGGGTGTAAAGACGTTTCCCGCGAAGGAAGCGCACGTAGATGCCGTCGTTACCCTAATGACCGGCAGAGATGTGGAGCAGCTTCAACGAGAGCCAAGTCACACCGGAACCGAGGTGCTTTTTACGGCGGAGAACTTCCAGTCTGGGACCCGTGTCAAAGGTGCCGGGTTCGAGCTCCGGTCTGGAGAGATTCTCGGCTTGACAGGCCTTGTAGGATCAGGGAAGACAGAGCTTGCGAGAGCAGTATTTGGTGCGGACTCGGGCGCCACCGGACAGGTACGCGTTTACTCACAGACGCTCAAGCAACATGACATCGTACGTTCTGTTCGTGAGGGAGTAGGCTACGTGCCGGAAGACCGTGATGCTCAGGGACTCTGTATGAATATGGGCGTACGAGAGAATCTTTCCCTTGCATACCTTGTCAAATTCATCAGGTTCGTTTTCAGCCCAAATCGCGAGACGAACATGGTCAAGAGGTTTGTAGAGGCGTTACGGATTCGGACTGCAGACATAGACCAGTACGTAAAATACCTGAGCGGGGGTAACAAGCAGAAGGTCGTCCTGGCCAAATGGCTAGCAGCGGACTGCAGGGTGCTCATCCTGGACGAGCCAACGATTGGTATTGATGTTGGTGCGAGAGAGGAGATCTACCGACATCAGGTAATACTGGCTTATGGTACGGAGCGTGGTTAGGTTACCGGGA
>JAWOCO010000273.1:0-5359 GCA_046483765.1 Alkalispirochaeta sp.
ATGAAGTCCACCGCTTCCCGAGCTTCGGCGGTATCAACGGTCCCTTGGCTGCCGTCCGCCGAGACCAGATCGGAACCTTGCTGCCAGACGAGGCTGAACATCAGACGCACCCCAAACGGAAACTGCGAGGCATCGGTGGCGAGGTATAGCTTCCCGGTTTCCTCCATCATCGTTTCGGCGTGCTCAAAAAACTCTTCCCGGCTGGTGGGAAGAATCGGATTACCCTCGTCGTCTACCAGTCCTGCCTCCCGGAATAGGTCCACGTTGACGTGGGTCAGGAGCGCGTGCAGATCAAAGGCGACGCCATAGTAGTCTCCGTCGGCTGATACGGCGCCCTGGGCGGGGTCGGTCCAGTCCGCCGGATCGATGGCAAAGTCACTGAGATACGCATCGATAGGATGTATGAGCCCCCGCGAGGTGTAGTCCGGGAGGTTGGAGCCGTGCATGACCGCAACATCCGGCGGGTCGCCGGCGGCAAAGCTGGTGTTCAGGGCGTCATAGTAGGAACCCCACTCGGCACCACCGAGGCGTTCGATGACGATTCCCTGATCGTTCTCCGCGTTGTACTTGTTAGTGAGGATCTGAATCACCTCACATTCACTGGTGGCCTGACTGACATCGGTGACCCCTTCCGTGGTGTCGCCGCAATCACCAAAGAACCGGGCCATCGTGAGCGTGGTGGTCCCGTCGCCGTCGGCGGCCTCCTGAGTGCCACCGGCCCACGCCATCGTGGCGATCAGAAGCAGTGCGACCGCCAAGGTAATTTGTCGTGTGTGTACCAACATCGTTGGATACCTCCTTGTTGTATGTTTCCGCCGCCCACGGCGCCGGATCCAGGTTGCTATTTGCCTCCGCTGGTCATGGAAATGCCGCGAATCAGATTCTTTTGAAAGATGAAAAACAGCACCAGTAGCGGTAACGCCGCCACCACGCCCCGCGCCATGAGGCTGCCGGGCACGGTGGACTGGCCGAAGTTGCCCTGCAGACTCGCCAGCCCCGTGGTGATGGTGGACATCTCTTTTCGGGTGGCGCTTACCAACGGCCACAGGTAGTCATTCCACGTTTGAATGAAGGTGAAGACCGATAGTGCGGTGAGCGCGGGAAGACTCATGGGAAGCACGATCTTCCAGAAAGCGGTCCAGCGGCCGGCGCCGTCGATCTGCGTCGCCTCTTCCACCTCACGGGGGATCGCCAGCATAAACTGCGTCACCAGAAACACCCCCAGGGGAATCGCTACCCGGGGCAACACCAGTGCCGCGTAGGTGTTGTGCGCGCTCCACTCTGCAAACATGAGAAAGAGCGGTACAAACATCGCCTCCCGTGGGACCATGAGCCCCGCCAGGATCAACGGGTAGACGATGACGCGACCGCGAAACGGAATGCGGGCGATCGCGTACGCCGCCATCGCCTGGCTCAGCGCCACCAGCACCGTAGTGGATACGGCCACGATCATGCTGTTCATGAACCAGCGCATAGTGAGACCCCGTCTGATCACACTGACCAGGTTCTCCAGGGTCGGCTCCGCCGGAAGCAGGCGGATCGTGTTCTGCTGAACCAGATTGTTGGGGGTGAGAGCCAACACCACCATCCAGAGGAGCGGAATCAGCCAGATGGCAGCCAGGGGAACCATAATGAGCAGTTGCTTGTGCATGCGTTTCATTCGACTTCTCCCCGTCGCGAGATGCGCAGTTGAATCATGGAAACTCCAAACATCACCAGGAAGAGCACCACGGACATCGCCGAGGCGTAGCCCAACCGAAAATCGCGGAAGCCGGTCTCATAGATGTACTGGATCAACACCCGGGTGGCGCCTCCCGGTCCGCCGCGAGTCATGATGTAGACCTGACCGAAGATCTGAAATGAGGCGATGATCTGCAGAATTGCGACGGTGGTGAGCGTGTGTTTGAGGCCGGGCAAGGTGATCGAGAAGAACTTTCGTACCGATCCTGCTCCATCGATCGTGGCCGCCTCGTACAGGAATCCGTCGATGTCCTGAAGCCCGGCGATGAAGAGCACCATGTTAAACCCCACCGTCCACCACAGGGTGGTAAGAACGATGCCGTGCATCGCCAGATCCGGGTTGGTGAGCCACGCCACTGGCGGGAGCCCCACCGCTTGCAGGGCAGCCCCGATAAGTCCCTGCTGCGGATTGAGCATGAACCCCCACAGGAGGGTAGTGACCGCCACCGACAGTACGTATGGACTGAAGAACACCGTCCGCAGCCAGCCGCCGCGAGGACCACTCAGGCCCAGCGCCAGGAGCAATCCCACCCCGATGATCAACGGGGAGGAGAGCAGTACAAAGACCACGGTGTTTCCCAGCGTCCGCCAGAAGGACGGATCTCCCAGGAACATCTCCCGGTAGTTCTGCAATCCAAGAAACTCACGACTCACCGACAACAGATCCCAATCAAAGGCGCTCATCCAGAGTGCCTGGAATACCGGATACACCGTGAAGAGCACGTAGATCAGAAGAAAAGGACCGAGAAACGAGTACGCCGCTACATTTTCGAACCGCTTTACCATAATTAATATCCGTTTTTACTGATGTTATTGCTTGATTATAGCGCTGGTTTGATATAGAATCAAGGAAAAATTTTGAGGGTTGCATCGATGGCACGATCACGCGCAGAAACACCTAATCCCGCTCACCACCGCCCCTCCTGGAGAACGCTCAACGGACCGTGGGAGTTTGCCGTGGACGACGAGGAGCCGATCCGTCCGCGCCCCGCACGGCACACCGGAGACGCCACCGGCACCGTTCCCGCGTTTGAGCAGACGATTCAGGTTCCCTTCTGTCCGCAAAGTAGCAGGAGCGGCATCGGGATGACGGGCCACCACCCGGTGATGTGGTACCGCAAAACGGTTACCTTGAGTTCGGAGGAGGTCCAGGGGCGCGCGTTCCTTTCCTTTGGGGCGGTAGATTTTGAGGCGACCCTCTGGATTAACGGCACCTACGCCGGTCGCCACCGCGGTGGGTACACACCGTTTCGCAGTGAGATTACCCGCTTGGTGAAATCCGGCGACAACACCGTGCTCCTCCGCGTGGAGGACCGTCTCGATCGCAGCCAACCCCGCGGGAAGCAGAGCTGGCAGGCGCCCTTCAGCTGCTGGTACCGCGAGTGCAGCGGCATCTGGCAACCGGTGTGGCTCGAGTTTGTGCCACGCCAGGGGATCAGCCGCGTCATCCCGCGCCCATCAGTGACCAGCCTCATAGGCAACGGCCGCGGCTCCGGCCATCTCACCGTGGATGTCCACCCGCTGGATCCCACCCACGGAGCCCTCACCGTTACGCTCTCCCACCGCGAAACGGAACTCGCCACCGCCAAAGCTCCCGTACAGTTTCCGCTGACCCAGCTCCATTTCGATATCGACGATCTGCCGTTGTGGTCGACGGAGTCACCGGAACTCATCGATATCGTCGTGCGCCTGACGCCCTCAACTGACGCCGGCGTACCTACTGACACCGATCTCTCCACGGGCACCGGCCTCCCCACTGGCACCGACGAGATCCACACGTACACCGGGTTCCGTCGGGTGGAAATCGTGAATGGCATGCTGCACCTCAATGGAAAACCGCTCTATCAGCGGCTCATTCTCGACCAAGGCTACTGGCCCGATGGAGACTACACCGCCCCCGACGACGCCGCGATTCGCCGAGACATCGAGATAGCCCAGGACATGGGCTTCAACGGATGCCGCAAACACGCCAAGATCGAAGACCCGCGCTTCTACTATTGGGCGGACCGCCTGGGCTATCTCATCTGGGAGGAGCTTCCCTCACCTTACGAGTTTTCCCCGGACTCCCGAGAGAGCCTGACCTCGCATACCGTGGAGATGATCCGGCGTGATGGGGCCCATCCCTCTATCATCGCCTGGACGCTATTCAACGAATCCTGGGGCGTACCCGATATTCACACCAACCGGGAGCAGCAGCATTTTGTGGATGAGCTCATGCAGCTGGTGCGAGACCTCGATCCCCAGCGCCTGGTGATCGGCAACGACGGGTGGGAACAGGTGGGCGGTGATGTCTACGGAGTTCACAGCTATGCTCCCACCGCGGATCGGCTCAGGAGCGATCTGGAAGTGGCGTTTCCTCACGAGACCGGTGCGTCGGGCTCCGGTCAGGGTGGACATTTGGAGAACGGGAGGTTTTTCCAGTCGGTCCCGCTGCCCTCAGGCCGGTTACGGATGGTCACGGAGTTCGGCGGTATCGGCTACCGGCGGCCGGAAGATACCCGCCATGACGCCTGGGGCTACGACAATCTCGCCGAGACGCCGGAGGAACTCCTATCTCGGTTGAAGGACCTGGTTGCCACCGTTCAGAATCGCTCCGACCTGGCGGGATTCACCTACACCCAACTCACCGACGTCGAACAGGAGGTAAATGGGCTGTTGTACGCGGATCGCACCCCGAAGGCCGATCTTTCCACCATTCGGGAGATCATTATCGGAAAAACTTGATACTATGCGCCCATGAGACGACGCATACTCACCGTTGAGTACGACGCAGTGGAAGCGCTCGCCAAAGCGCTCTCCTCCCCGGTGCGGCGACAGATCATTAACACCCTCACCGAGGGAGAGCAATCGATCCAGGAACTGGCCAACCATTTGGGTATTCCCCAGTCCACCTGTACCGTGAACGTACAAATGCTGGAACGCACCGGCATCATCGCCACCCGCAACGAGCCGGGAACCAAGGGCAGTCGCAAGATCTGTTCCGTTGCCTACGACGAAGCGATCGTACCGATCCACGCCCGCCACCAGAATCTCGAGGACACCTCAATCGAGATCGAAATGCCCATCGGTCTCTACACCGACTACGACATCGTCGGGCCCTGTGGCATCGTCAGTGAAGCGGGCGTGATCGGCAGGTTCGATCATGTGGAGAGCTTTCTCGATCCCCACCACGGCTCCGCGCAACTGATCTGGTTCACCGACGGCTGGCTGGAGTACAGCTTTCCCATCGAGATCCCCCCTCAGCACACCGCCACCGCCGTCACCATGAGCATGGAACTCTGCTCCGAGTTCCCCGGCTACAAGAACAGCTGGCCCAGCGACATCGCCGTGTGGATTGGAGGACTGGAAATCGGTACCTGGCGTTCTCCCGGCGACATGGGCGGCAAACGCGGTCAGCTTACGCCCACCTGGTGGAGCCTGGATAACACGCAGTTCGGCTATCTCAAGGAGTGGCGGATCACCACCGATGGCTCCTACCTGGACGGTGTTCGCGCAAGCGACGTAACCATTGCCGATTTAGAACTCTCTTCTCGCACCAAAATCACCGCCCGGGTGGGAATCCCCCCGGACGCCGAGTCCCCCGGCGGGATCAACCTCTTCGGCCGCCACTTCGGCAACA
>JAWOCO010000299.1:0-3166 GCA_046483765.1 Alkalispirochaeta sp.
ACAGACCGGCGTCAAGCTTGTGTACGAGCACGAGATCGATGGTAAGAAGGTGATGATTTCGAAGATGGGTAAGGCGACGCTGGCCAACCAGAAGCGTCGTGAGGAAGCGTCCGCCAAGACGGCATAACAACAGCCGGCCTAACGGCGCGTAAAAGCCCCACATAGCGGCGAGTGCGGAATGATCCGTACTCGCCTGTTTTATTTTAGTTGAGTTCGGCGATACGCCGGAGCCCGTCCAGGGTGAGCCACTGATCCACCGCGTCAAAACTATCTGCCACTGGGGCAAACGTCTCCGCCAGACCACCGGTGGCGATGATCAGTGGCGTACCGTCCATTTCCTTCGCCATGCGCGAGGTCACTTCCTTAACCAGCCCCACATACCCGTAGACGACCCCCGCCTGAATCGAGTGCACCGTGGTCCGGGCCAAGGCGTGAGGCGGGGGAAGCAGGTCCACACCGGGCAGTTGGGCCGTATTGGAACTGAGCGCCGCCACCGCGCTACGCAGCCCAGGGGCAATGCTTACCCCCACGATCTCACCGGTTCCGGAGACCGCCGTAAACGTGAGCGCCGTGCCAAAGTCCACCGCGATCGCCGGACGGTGATAGCGGTGCCAGACAGCCACCGCGTTAGCCAGGAGATCGCTGCCGAGCTCCGGCGGAATAGGGCTGTCTGGGTTGAGACCTGTGGTGACGCTGTGCTGTACAATGAGTGGATCGGTGCCACCGATGCGCTTGGCAACGGTGACGATCGCGGGGGTCAGGGCGGGAACCACGGAACTAATCACGATCCGCTCGTAGGATCCCGGCTGATGGCCCGCGTTCTTCAAGAGATTGTCAAACAGCACCAGGTATTCATCAGAGGTGCTTTCAGCATCCGTTTTCAGGCGCCAATGGTTGACCCAGCGCTCCTCGCTCCAGATTCCGAAGGCGATGTTGGTATTCCCAACATCGATGGTGAGGATCACTCGCACTCCTCCGAGGGTGTGCCGCCGCCTTCACCGGATACCACGATTCGGTCCAACCCCTGCAGTTTCGCGAAGTCTTCGTCGAGGCATCCGTTTCGTTCTTCGTTGATGTAGTCTTCGGCTTGAAACGAGTAGGTGAACTTCGTGTGTACATCGTAGGTGCCGCTCATGAGGGCGTAGGTGTCTTCGGTCATGACCAGTTCCTCATCGGTGGGAATTACGAAGATCCGCGTCGGCGAGTCATCGGCGCTAATATCCGTCTCCGCGTTCTTGGTGCGGGAAAGGGCGTTCTTCTCGGGATCTACTGTGATTCCCATGAAACCGAGTCCCTCCAGCGCCTTTTCCCGAATCAACGGTCCCCGCTCACCGACGCCGGCGGTGAAAACCACCGCATCCACACCGCCCACTGCCGCCGCATAGGCACCGATGTACTTTCGAATTCGGTAAGACTCAACGTCAATCGCCAGGGCGGCCTGCTTGTTTCCCTTCTTCGCGGCGATCTCGATATCGCGACGATCCACCAGGTCTTCGGTAATGCCCAGCACACCGCTCTTCTTGTTGAGGGTCCGTTCCAGGTCATCCGGGTCATAGCCGGCCTGATTCATCATGTAAAACGGAATCGCCGGGTCGATGTCTCCGCTGCGGGTGCCCATGACGAGCCCTTCCAGCGGGGTGAGGCCCATACTGGTGTCCACGGAGACGCCGTTCTTAATGGCACACATGCTGGCGCCATTGCCGATATGCGCGATAATCAGGTTGGTCTCAAAGGGATCCTTTCCCAGAAGGACCGCGGCCCGTTTGGCGGTATAGAGGAAGGAGGTACCGTGAAATCCGTAACGCCGTACGCCATAGTCACGATACCAGGCATAGGGAAGCGCATAGGTGTAGGCGTGGGCGGGCATCGTCTGATGCCAGGCGGTGTCCATGATCGCACAGTGGGTTACATCGGGCAGGACCGCCCGGGCGGCTTCAATTCCCTGAATATTTGCTGGGTTGTGAAGCGGGGCCAACGCTTGAATACTGCGAAACGTTTCGATCACGGAGTCATCTACGATCACCGACTTGGCGAACTTCTCGCCGCCGTGAACGACACGGTGACCGACGGCCTTCACTTCGGAAATATCGGCAATTGCCCCTACCTCAGGGTCGACGAGCGTGTCCAGGATGAGACGAATCGCCTCGGTATGGTCCGGACAGGTGTGATCGACGGCGTGCTCGTCACGACCGGGAACTTTGTGAAGGATGCGTGACCCCTCCTGAGTTACCCGCTCCACCTGGCCGTTCGCCAGGACTGCCTTGTGATTCCAGTCAAACAGTTGGTACTTAACGGATGAACTTCCGCAATTGAGTGTCAAAATGGTCATGATTGAGTACGCCTCCAGATAGGTGTGCATACAGTATTTCACGAAGTTCGCAGATTTGGAAGTGCCGAAAGATGCTACTTCAGGGTGACGTGAACAAGAGTTACAGCGCCAAGAACTAACGTAAAGTTAACGTTGCGTCCTCCGTGATCTGGTTCTACAATGGTAGCACCAGAAAACCGTGACTGATGGTATGGAGGTTCACGATGAAAAAACTGATTAATACCCCTGACGATGTAATCGTCGATGCGCTCAAAGGTATGGAGGCAGCCCACTCAGATCTGCTTACCGTGTCCTACGAGCCGCGCTTCATCGCACGTAAGGATGCCCCGGTTAAGAACAAAGTCGGTGTGGTGTCCGGCGGCGGAAGTGGTCATGAACCGTTGCATGGAGGGTTTGTGGGCCGCGGTATGCTCGATGCCGCCTGCCCGGGAGAGGTCTTTACCAGCCCCACCCCGGACCAGATGGAAGCCGCCACGAAAGCGGTGAACGGCGGAAAAGGTGTGCTGCATATCGTAAAAAACTACACCGGAGATGTTCTCAATTTTGAAACCGCCGCGGATCTCTGTCAGGCGGAAGGTATCGACGTGGAAGCGGTTGTCGTTGACGACGACGTTGCTGTAAAAGACAGCCTCTACACCGCCGGCCGCCGGGGAGTGGGAACCACCGTCCTCATGGAAAAGATCGTGGGGGCCGCCGCCGAGCGTGGCATGGACCTGAAGTCCCTGGCTGAACTCGCGCGCAAGATCAATAGCCAGGGGCGCTCTATGGGAATGGCCCTTACCACTTGCACGGTGCCCTCCGCGGGGAGGGCCACCTTTGAGGTCGGCGAAGATGAGA
>JAWOCO010000312.1:0-13283 GCA_046483765.1 Alkalispirochaeta sp.
TAGCTATGAGTAGTGCTCCCGTGGTCCTGTTCTTGGGGCCGGAAGAGGGAGAAAAGCGCGCCGCCGTTGAAGAGATTCGAGCGGCCCTGAAGAATGAACATGGCGAGGGTCTCGAAGAGCATTCCTTCTACGCCTTCGAGACGAGCGCGGAGCACGTCGTTTCCCTGCTTCAAAACGGTTCCCTCTTCGGCTCGGCCGCTCTGGTGCGCTACCGGTCGGTGGAGCACCTGAAACGTAAAGATGAAATCGAACCGCTGCTGGCATATAGCGCTGCCCCGAGTCCGGAGTCCGTACTGATCCTGGAAAGCCCCGAGGTCTCCGTGGCCAAAGGGCTGGAGCAGGCCGCCGGTGGTCGCAACAAGCGCATCTTCTGGGAGATGTTCGACGACCAGAAGCAAGGCTGGCTGCTGGGGTATTTTCGCCGCCGGAAGGTATCGATTGAACCCGATGCGGTGGAGCTGATGCTGGAGCTGGTACAGAACAACACGGTAGAACTGCGCCAGGAGGCTGATCGCCTGATCGCCTTTGTTGGTGATCACATCTCGATGGACGATGTGGACCAGTATATCTACCACGCCCGGGAAGAGAACATCTTCTCCTTGTTTGATGCGGTTACCGCGGAGGATTTGGACCACGCCTTGGATATCGTCGGGAAGCTGTTGGCCGATACGGAGGCGATTCAGATTGTAATCGGCCTGTCCTGGCAGTTTGATCGGCTGTATCACCTGCAGGCGCTGCGGGAAGCGGGCGTGGTAGAGAAGAACCTCTTCCAGGAGCTTGGCCGCGTCACCGGGCAACGGGTCAACAGCAAGCGCGTCCAGAAAAATCTCATGGCGGCGACGCGGCGCTACTCACCTCAGGAGTGCGCCGCGATTAAGGTCCTTATTGGAGAGGTTGATGCGTTGCTGAGAACCGTACCGGCGCCGCTGCACTCCTCCGTGCTGGAACAGTTCTTGTACGCTACGATCGTGCGCCGGGGGGCGTGGAGCCCCACCGGATCTCACCGCCCTTCGATGCCCTGGCACTATCCGGTTCATTACTGATTTCGATTTACGATGAGCAGTTAGCAGTTAGCAGTTAGCAGTTAGCAGTTCGCAGTTCGCAGTTCGCAGTTCGCAGTTAGCGATCACCGATCACTGGTAGATCTCCTCCCTGATTCGCTCCTGAATGGCGGCGGCCTGCGCCTCCGTGATTCCGGTACTTTTGGCAATGATATCCACCGGCGTCTCGAGCAGACTCTCCACCTGGGGGAAGGAGCGCATGATGCGGGTTGCCCGTTTGGGTCCGATCCCCGGTACCTTGCGGACGATCGGGGTAATCACGTCCTGTTTCTGGAGGCCGGCGCGATAGGTGGTAGCAAACCGGTGCGACTCGTCGCGGACGTGCTGCAGAATCCGCAAGGGCGGCGCCGCCTCCGGTAGGATGACCGGTTCGCTCTCATGTGGGAGAAACAGTTCCTCATTGCGCTTCGCCAGGCCCACTATCGGAATCGAGAGGTCCAGCGCCGTGAGAATCTCATGGGCGGCGTTGACCTGGCCCTTCCCCCCGTCGATCAGGATCAGATCCGGCTGGGGCAGTTTTTCATTCTTTACACGGGTATAGCGCCGGGCGATCACTTCCCGCATGGCGGCAAAGTCGTCTACCTGGCCGTCCTTGAGACTCCGGATCCGAAACCGTTTGTACTGGCTCTTGTCCGGGACACCGTTGGAGAAGCTCACCAGACTTGCCACCGTATTGCGACCGCCCACGTGGGCGATGTCGAATCCCTCGATCCGTAGTGGAGGATGCGAAAGTCCCAGAGCTGCCGCCAGATCTTCCAGGGCCGGCAGATCCCCGCGCTCCCGGAGTCGTTTTTCCAGCTCCTGCCGGGCGTTTTCCGTACACAAGCGGAGAACCGCCGCATCGCGACTCCCCGAGGGAGTACGAATCGTTACCTCCGCCTGCAGTTCTTCCCGGAAGAACCGCTTCAGAACCTCCAGGTCTCCCAAGGCGGCGGAGGTGTACAACTCGCGCGGTGGCGTTCCTGAAGAGCCGTAGAACTGGAGGACGAACTCCAGCAGATTCTCATCATCCTCACCGGGAAGATCCGCGTGAAAGACGTTGCTTCCCACCAGTTTTCCCGCGCGCATCTGAAACACGACGAAAGTAGAGAGCTCCGCATGAGATGCGTAGCCGATGTAGTCCCGCACTTCTGGATCAAAATCCACGATTCGCTGTTCCACCTCTACCTGCTCGATCCCGTTGAGGGCGTTCCGCAGTTCCGCGGCGTCTTCGAAACGCAGTTCTGCCGCGGCGCGCTCCATTTGCTCTCGCAGTTCCCGTCGCAAGTCGTCCGTTTTTCCGGAGAGCAGCGCTTTGATCTTGTCTATGCGCGCCATGTACTCCGCATGCGAGGTCTTTCCGGCGCACACCGCGGCACAGCGACCGATGTGCCAGTACAGGCAGGGGGACGATCGCTTCTTCAGTTGGGGGGTGCGACACTTCCGAAGTGGATACAGTCGATCGATGAGGTCCAGGTACGCCTCGAGACGGCCGATACTGGTATACGGACCAAAGTACAACGATCCGTCCTGAACGATCCGCCGTGTCCGGAAGACGCGGGGATACTCATCGGCGGTAATCCGGATCACCGGATAGCTCTTGCCATCCTTCAGGTTGATGTTGTATCGCGGATTGTGGCGCTTAATGAGATTGTTCTCCAGAAGCAGCGCCTCATACTCATTTCCCGTGAGCAGGTAGTCGATCCGTGCCACTCGCGACATGAGAACCTGGGTCTTAATCGGTACATCCCGCAAGAAGTATGACCGCACCCGGGATCGCAGATCTTTGGCTTTTCCCACGTAGATAACCTGATCCTCATCATCTTTCATGATGTAGACCCCGGAGGAATCCGGAAATTCTTTGATGCTATTTTTGAGTTCGTCGTAGGACATGCCGATGAACAGAATACGAAATTATGCGAATCTCGGCGATCTACCATCGGCATATGCGTTTCATTTTTTTCCTTCTTGCCCTTTCTGCGCTTCCTCTGGGGGCTCAAACTACAGCAGAAACGGTAGAACTGGGAGGACGGCATGGCTGGGATCTCCTGGCCGCGCGCGACAACATCATGTTTCGGGACGGGTGGCAAGGTGGAGACGATCTGGTGCTATCCGACTGGGGCGTGAGTGTGGATAGCACCACCGACCTGCTCGTCTCATTTGATACGACCACCCAGGATGAAGCCGGCCGTTACCGAAGCACGCAGAACGAGGTGCAGATCAGTGGAGCGCAGACCCGATTTGGTGCGGGCGCAGCCGGCTTCAACGGTAACGCATCGGTGACCTATCGGGCGGGGACGGATGCGTTGCTCGCTCCCGACACCCAACCCGCCGCCTTTACGATAGATTTGTGGCTGTATCCGCTGCGTGTTTCCGAGGGATCTACCGTGCTCCGCTGGCGTGGGGCGTTGATCAATGCCGGAACCCCGATCCTGCAAGAGCTTCGTCTGGATATCCGCGACAATCGGCTCGTCTGGAAGCTGGGTAATCTCGTGATGAACGCCGTTGACGACGGGGGTAGGGAGTTTTCCAGCGAATATCTCGAAGGGCGCCGCGGACTGGTACCAAGGCGCTGGTCTCATCACCAGCTACGCTACGATCGAAGCACCGCCCAACTCAGCTACCGCGTAGACGGCGTTCCCGAGGCGATTACCTATTTGACGGAAGGGGGCGGGGAAGGCTCCGCCCCGGCAAGTGTGTATTTTGGAGCCGACACCGGTGACGGACTGGTAATTGGTCGTGGCTTACACGGGTTTATCGACGAACTACGGATTACCCGCGACGCTGAACGTACCCCGCGGCCGGTATCATATTCCGGCGCCCCCGGCACCGCCTACACCGCTCCCATCAGTTTGGGCGATTCAGGCGCGCGGGTGGAATCAGTACATCTGAAAACCCAAGAGCCCGGTGAAACCGAAGTTCGAGGATGGTATCGAACCGCGGATATGGTGGTGAGTCGAACCCCCTCCGAGGCGCTCCCCGCGGAGTGGCAGCGAATACCGGCGGATGGGCGTCTCCCCATGAACGTCCAGGGCAAGTACATCCAGATGCGTTTTGATCTGCTTGCCGATGCGGCGGGGGAGCATTCTCCCCGTCTGCAACACGTGGAACTGCGCTACCGTGAGCACCTGCCCCCTCCGGCACCGCGGGGCCTGGCCGGTGACGGCACCAGCGGCGGGGTGACCCTCTCCTGGGAGGCGGTACGCACTGCAGACCTGTCAGGGTATCGGGTCTATGTCGGAGAGCGGCCGGGAAGGTATTTTGGAACAGATGGGGTGGAAAGCCCGATCGACGTCGGTGACCAGACGGAATTTACCGTGGACGGGCTTCAACCGGATCGGGCGTACGTCTTCACCGTGGAGAGTTATGACCAGTATGGTGAAGCCAGCGGCATGGCGCGGGAGATTCAGGTTCGCGCGGGAAGAGGACAACCATGAAGCACCAGGAACTTCTCACACGGGCAATAAATGCGTTTCGCGTCAACGACTACGAAGTGGCCGAACGCCTTACCTCACAACTGCTTGAGGCGTATCCGGATCTCGCCGCGGGTCATGTTCTGCTGGGAACGATCTACGGGCGGCAGAAGCGCTTTGCCCCCGCCATCGAAGAGTTCAACTACGCCATAGAACTGGAGCCGAAGAACGCAGAGGCCCACAACAACCTGGCGGTGATCTATCGGCAGCCGGGTGAAACGGACAAAGCGGTGGAGATGGTCCAGCGCGCGGTGAAGCGCGAGCCGGAAAACTCCGAGATTCTGTACAATCTCGGAAATATCCATAAAGACCTGGGTAACTACGACGACGCGATTGCCGCATACGAGCGGGCCACCGAACAAGACCCGGATCTCACCGTGGCGTATAACAACCTGGGAACCCTCTACGATGCCCAGGGGCGTCATGAAGAGGCGATCGGTGCGTTCCAAAAGGGGTTGCAGCGTGACGGCAACCATCCCACGCTCAACTACAACCTGGGAAACAGCTACCAGGCGATGGGACGCTTGTCCGAAGCGCGTCAAAGCTATGAAGCTGCCCGAAAAAGCCGACCCGGTTGGGGCGACGCCCTGAATAACCTGGGTATCGTGCTGGAGCGGATGGACCAGCTTGGAGAGGCGCAGGAAGCGTTCCAGGAACTCATCGAAATCGAGCCCGAAAATTATACCGCCCGCAACAACTTGGGTACGGTACTGGCCCGCTCCGGACGGGTTGACGATGTCATTCGGGAGTTTCAGGCGGCCTTGGATGCCTCACCGCGGTATACGCGGGCCGCAACCAATCTGGGTCAGGTCGCTGAACAAGCCAGCGATCCCGGGGAGTCGCGCCGGATCCTGCAGCGCATGCTTGATCAGGACCCGGACAACACCCGCATGCGGAAAAGCCTCGCGAAGGTGCTCACCCGCTCCGGCCTCCATGAGCAGGCTGCTAAGGAGTGGGAGCGCGTCGCATCCGACGACGCCTCGGACAGCGAGTCTCTGAGAGAATTGGGGCTTGCGCAGTATCGGTCTGGTCACCGGGAAGCCGGTGAAGAGACGCTGAAGCGCTACTCCCAGGCGCATCCCGGAGATACCTCCTATATGGCGGACCTTGCGGGGATACTCCACGCGGACGGGTTGCACCAGGAAGCTCTGGACATGGCGGACCGGGCGATCAGTGCGGACCGTTCCGATATGCGGGGCTTGCTGAAGCGGTCCGAAATCCTGGCAGACATGGGTAAGGCGGAAGAGGCCAAGAGCGCCCTGGACGACGCCGCCGCCATCGACGAGAACAATCCGGAGCTGCTGACCTCTCGAGCCCGCGTCAACCGGTCTCTGGGCGATCGTACCGGCGCGCTGGAAGCGGCGGACGAACTCATCTCCCTGCAAGGCAACCGGGGTAGCTCCGACGACTTGAGCAATCTGAACCAGAGTCTCGAACTGTACGAGCAGATGGTAAATGACTGGGAGGAAGAGAACGCGGACCGGTGGCAGCGAAATCTCGACAAACTCGGTCGACTCGCGCGGCACGGGCGGGACGAGGATGACGTCCCCGATATGGAGACCTCCGAAGCCCAGGGATTCGACGAAGATTCGATTCCGCTTCTCAATTTCAGTGGCGGCAGCGCCGGTGAAGAGGAAGAAGAGCTTGAAGAGGAGGAGCTGGAAGAGCCGGAAGAAATCGAGGAAGAGTACTACCTCCCGGACAGCACCGGCGGCGGTGGCAGTGGAGGAGGCAGTGGAGGAGAACCCTCAGCGCATGGCAGCGGACCGGACGCTTCAACACCAGATGCGGAATCTGAAGAGGATGAAGCGGCACCGACAGACTTTCGGGATCTCCTGGATGACGAGGATGAAATGCCGTTTCCCGATAGTGAGGAAACTGCAGATCCCTTTGGCGCAGCGGGGACTCCGGAAGAAGAACCGGAAGACGATGCCGACTATGATGCCGACCACGATGCCGGCGAAGACGAGCCTGAGAACGCCCCCCAGCCCGTCCCGCGAGTTCCACCTCCGCCGCCGCCACCTGAACCGGAGGCTGAGCCCGCACCCGAGCCTGAAGTAGAACCCGAGCCTGAAGTAGAACCCGAGCCTGAAGTAGAACCCGAGCCGGAGTCAGGGCTTGAGCCGGAACCGGCCGAAGCTGGCGAGAAGCAGAGGGAAGCAGAAGGCGTTCCGCCGCCTGAGTCCGAACCCGAACCCGACGAATCTGGTGAGATTCGCGACGCCGAAGAACCTGAACCTGAGTCCGAGGGGGAACCGGAGCCCGAGCCGGAACCTGAACCTGAGTCCGAGGGGGAACCGGAGCCCGAGCCGGAACCTGAACCCGAGCCCGAGCCGGAGCCCGAGCCGGAACCTGAACCTGAGTCCGAGGGGGAACCGGAGCCCGAGCCGGAGCCCGAGCCCGAGCCGGAGCCCGAGCCGGAACCTGAGCCCGAGCCGGAACCTGAGCCGGAACCCGAACCTGCCCCCCAACCGCCGGCGGATACAGCGCCGGTAGCCGAACCGGAGCCCGAGCCTCGCCCGGCACCAGAACCGGAACCAGAGCCGGAGCCGGAGCCCGAGCCGGAGCCCGAGCCCGAGCCCGAGCCCGAGGAAGACGAAACCCCTGAGCCGGACCCCTCCCTGCGACGAAAGCTCAAGGATATGATTAATCGTGTCCGCGACCAGCTGGGACCGGAACCGGAGCCCTCAGAAGAGCAGCCGGAGACGGGACTGTCACAGCATGCCAAGCTTTTTGAGTACCTCATGGGACTTGCCGGCAGTCTGCCTCCGACGCGGGATCAGGAGTATCGGCAAAGTGAAGAACGGCTGAAATTGATGGGTGTCCACGCACGGCTCACCGGTCACACGACGCTGCGTGATAGGGCCGCGCGATCTGCTGGGGAACCCTCTCAAAAACCACCAACTTCCGGGCGATCGGCGCGTCTGTCGGATACCTTTGACTATCTGTCCTCCTTGAGTGGTTACCATCCCGATCCGGAGGTCGGGGGACAGCTGAGCGAACGGGCTCATCGACTGAGCGATCGCCTGCGAAACCTCTAACGTCCTTTTGCGGTGGGGAGCGCAGGCCGCAGCTTCCTGCGTCACGCTACCGCTGGATCCGGGTGCATACGTACGTACAGACCTCCACCGGCCCATGGTGCGCGTAGATGCGCGGAGGGATTATCCTCTATAATCCCGCCATGGCCTCCGAAACACCACTGAAAAGCCTCCATCCGTTGGAGGTAAAGACTTTACTTCAATACAGTCCCGGTGACACGTTTACCGCGGAATCGATGGAACGCGACCTATCGCTGGTGCTGGGACAGTGTAACCAGGCGATCAGCTGGCTTGCCGCTAAAGGACTGATCGAGGAAACCGAACGGTCCGTCTCCGTCGGGTATGAGCGTACCGATCTGGGCGCAGAGTTTGCCGCCAAGGGAACGCCGGCGGAGCGGATTATTGCCGCCGTGGCGGAGCGGGGCGCACTCACGATGCCGGAAATCGCGGATGCCACGGGGCTGGAAAAAAAAGACGTAGGGTCTGCGTTTGGAAGCCTTTCCAAACAGAAGATGCTGGCCATGGATGGGGAGAAGCGCGTCTCTCCTGCGGATGGTGTTGATCTGAGTCACGCTGCCAACCCCGACGCGGTGCTCCGGACACTCCTGGAGCGCGCCGCCCAGGGACAATTGGACGATGCCGCGCTGAACGACGAGGAGCGCGCCGCACTTCAGCCGCACGCCAAGAAACGGGGTGCCGGCTCGGCGATGTTCCGAATCGTGGAGCGGGAGGTGGTGAGCTACCGGCTTACCCCCGCCGGTGTACAGATGCGCACCTCTCTGGAAGAGGCCGGAGTTACCGGCGAGGAGATCGGTCAGCTCACCCCGGAAATGCTACGCGACGGAACCTGGAAAGGGGTCACGTTCCGGGAGTATGCGGTGAACGCACCGGCCAGCCGCCTGCTGCCGGGACGGCGCAACGCCTACGTGGAGTACCTGGACTCGGTCAAAGACAAACTGGTGTCGCTGGGCTTTCAACAGTTTGATGGCCCCCTGGTAGAAACGGAGTTCTGGAACTCCGATGCGCTGTTTATGCCGCAGTTTCACTCCGCCCGGGACATCCACGACGTGTACTACGTAAAGACTCCCAGTCACGCGAAAGAGATCGAGGAGCCCTACCTCTCGAGAATCGCGGCGACCCACGAAAATGGGTGGGAGACCGGCAGCCGCGGGTGGGGCTACGGCTTTGACCGTGATTTCACGCGGCGCCTGATTCTGCGGAGCCAGGGCACCGTGATGTCGGCGAAGACGCTGCATACCGCCGAGATTCCCGGTAAGTACTTTGGCGTGCTGCGCTGCTTCCGCTATGATCAGGTCGACGCCACGCACCTCTCCGACTTCTACCAGACCGAAGGTATCGTCCTGGGAGACGATGTGAACTTGCGCAGTCTCCTGGGTATGCTCCGGATGTTTGCCGAGGAGCTCGCCGGTGCCACCGAGGTGCGCTACGTACCGGGATACTTCCCCTTCACCGAGCCCTCCGTGGAAGTCCACATCAAGCATCCCAAGCTGGGATGGTTTGA
Organism: Alkalispirochaeta sp.; assembly: GCA_046483765.1. GTDB lineage: Bacteria > Spirochaetota > Spirochaetia > DSM-27196 > Alkalispirochaetaceae > Alkalispirochaeta. The sequence goes on from JAWOCO010000312.1 coordinate 9,074, forward strand.
GCTGGGGGGATCCGGCATCTTCCGGCCGGAGGTAACCAAACCGATGGGTATCGATGTCCCGGTTCTGGCCTGGGGCCTGGGTATTGACCGGATGGCGCTGATGCATCTCGGCCTGAACGACCTGCGGGAGCTCTTTAGCCCCGATATCGAGAACGTTCGCCTTCGCCGTCGTGCCGGCTGATCCCCCGCAACCTGAGGAGTAATCGCATATGCCAAAAATCGAAGTTTTCCGTGACGCCCTGACCCGGGCGATCAACGCCCCCAAGATCACCGACGACGAACTGGAAGCGATCTTCCCCGTGGCTAAGGCGGAGCTGGATGAGCCCGCCGACGCCGAGGGTATCATGAAGGTCGAACTGAACGATACCAACCGCCCGGACCTGTGGTCCACGGCGGGACTGGCGCGCCAGGTACGCATCGCCCGGGGCGGAGAACTCCCGCACTACCAGTTCTTCTCCGACGCCACGGTGCGCCGCGAGCACGGCCGGCGACGCGTGGTGGTAGATCCCTCGGTGCAGGAAATCAGACCCTACGTGGTGGCGTTCGTCATGAGCGGGCCTCCCATCGGAGAAGCGGTGCTCAAGGATCTGATTCAGACGCAGGAGAAGCTCACCTGGAACTTCGGTCGCAAGCGCCGGTCCGTGGCGATGGGAGTCTACCGCTCCGATCTGATCGCCTATCCGGTGCACTACTCGGCGGAGGATCCCGATGCCACCCGTTTTGTTCCGCTGCAAATGGAGCGGGAGCTCTCTATGCGGGAGATCCTTACCGAGCACCCCAAGGGCGTCGAGTTTGGCCACATCGTGGCGGAGATGCCGCGCTTTCCCCTGCTCACCGATGATCGCGGCAACGTACTCAGTTTTCCGCCGGTGATTAACAGCGCCGAGATCGGGGCGGTGCAGGAGGGAGACACCACCCTCTTTATCGAACTCACCGGAAGCGACATGGATTCGCTCCTACTGACCGCCTCGATCGTCGCCTGTGATGTGGCGGATGCCGGATACACGATCGAGCCGGTGCAGGTAGAGTATCCCTACGATACCCCCTACGGCCGGGAGATCACCGTGCCCTACTACTTTCAGAAGCCACAAACCGCCACCGTGGCGGAGATCAACAAGCTGCTGGGCACGGATCTCTCCGAGGATGAGATCGTGGCCGCCCTGAATCGCATGGGGGTGGTTGCTACTGCTATGGCTGCCCGGGGTGAATCCGCCGCCGCCCCGGGAACCGCCGCGTCAGGGGCCGCCTCCCCGGGCGCCGCCTCCGTGCCCGGTGCCGGAAAGATCCCTGCTGCCGACACCCCGTCGCGGGAGATTGTCGTCCGCGTGCCGGAGTACCGCAACGACTTTCTCCACGCCGTGGATATCGTGGAGGACGTGATGATGGGACGCGGCATGGACAGCTTCGAGCCGATGATGCCGCAGGAGTTCACCGTGGGACGGCTCACGGCGGTGGAGGATATGTCGCGGCGGCTCAAGTTCACCATGGTGGGCCTCGGGTTTCAGGAGATGATCTTTAACTATCTCGGTTCCGCGGCGAACTACATCGAAAGCATGTATCCTGAAGCGGAGTGGACGGCCGCCCGGGAGCGGGCAGTGCAGATCGCCAATCCCATGAGCGAGAACTACGAGTTTGTGCGCCCCTCTATTCTCCCGTCGCTGCTCTCGGCGGAATCGGTGAGCGGGCAGGCGGTCTATCCGCACCATATCTTCGAAATCGGCAATACCGCCGAGCGCGACGAGTCCCACGTGAGCGGTACGCGCACCCGGACGATGTTGGGCTTCCTGTCGGCGGACCGGACTGCTGGATTCAATCTGGTAAATTCACACATTTCAGCTATACTGTACTATGTGGGATGGGAGTACACGGTTGAAGAAGCGCGCGACCCGCGCTTCATTCCCGGCCGCGCGGCCCGGATCATCCTCAGTGATGGGACCGCCGTTGGCGTCTTTGGTGAACTGCATCCCCGGGCGCTGGAAGCGTGGGGAGTACAGGTGCCGTGTACTGCTGGAGAAATCGATATTGAGGGATTGTTAGGTAAGAATGTCGGAGGCGCACACGCTTCATAGTCCGTCGATCCTCGTTCCGTACCCCGGTGCCGACACCGATGCCGACACGCTGGACGTGTTCGTGTATCTGCGGCCGGAAACGAATGGGGTAGCGGTGGAAAGCACCGTACTGAAGGTGATCAAGGAATGCCAAGGTCGCAGTTCCGATGTGCGTTTGGTCTATTTGGCCAACGTCCCCGGAGACTATATTGCCCGCCGCAGGATTGTGGAACGCCACTACGCCCTGCGGCTTTTTTTTGCTGTGCATGGCGGGGTAACCTTTTCACCGGACATGCGGGAGCAGTTTGTGTCGTTCTATGGTACGCCTTTTGATGCGCACAAAGTGATCGGTGCCTTCGATGCGCTACGGCGGTTTCAGTGGAGTCCCGATGATCTCTTCGGCCTGTGGGTGGACGAGCAGGCGGTAACGCGCATCGCGGGACAGGTCATTAAACAGTATCAGGGCCTGTGGATCGTGAACTACGATATTCCGGCGCTGCTGCACAAGAACAATGCGGCCACCGATATCGCAGTGATGGCGTTCCGTACCCGTGAGGGATATCCTCACTTTTTTGAACTGGCGATGCAAATGAAGACGGCCCTGGTAGAGCAAGGTCTTCTGCGCAAGGGCATGCCCATCGCCCGAGCGGTGCATATCTCCCACAGTCCTTTCGAACAACTCCTGGACGCCCGGGACTACTTACTTACCGCGGACGGAGCGCCGGCGGGAATACGTTCTTCCTCCTTTGCACGTTTTCTGGAGGAGAACGGCTTCTCCCCCGCCGACGTCCAAGGCCTGGTGGAGCATCCCATCTGTCGGTTTGATTTTGGTGTAGAAGCTCCCCGGGAACAGAACCTCCTGGATCTCTGTGAGGGATTCGGTTACCAGGACGCCCTGCACATCATCCGACGGATCCAGGCGCAGGCGCTCTTCCCGATGCGCGCTATCGGAGGGACACCTCCGCCAAGAGTGCCGTCCCGGTGATGCGCAGTGTGGGCCCCCCGAGACGACGGCTGCCGACTTTGTCGGTGTGTTCCGCCAGGAAGGCGGAGACCTGGTTGTCAACGGACATCTCCGGGGGTACAAGAATCTTGACCTCTCCCATGACCGCCACCACATGCAGCTGAGTATCCTCCGTGAGCACTACATTGCGCAGATCCAGGGTCATCTCACCCATGACCGTCGTGGCAGTCACATAGCGGCTGGTGATCCAGTTGCCCGTCATCTGCCGCTCGGAGAGGATGGCGTACACCGTCTGGCTTGCACCGGAGGGAGTGGGGGTGTTCTTGCCGACGGTACTGGGCGGTGCGTACCGCTCCAACGCTGTGGACAGTTCCGTCTCCGTGGGAGCGGTACGAATTTCGCGAAGCGCGGACTCAAATTCTACATCATCCAGTACGCCCTGGGCGTAGCGCGCAGACAACGTATCCAAAGCGTGTTGACGGCGGCGCTCAAGCAGTTCCACGAAAGGCACCTCTCTTCCGAACAAGTTCATGCTCATGGTACCATGCGCCGATGGAGTTGATCGAGCTTTTGCGGCGAGTGCACCCATTTCGTTTTCTCCGGGGAACTCAACGGGATTCCTTGATTCCGAAGTTCCGCCGGTACGAATTTGCCGCGGGAGAAACGGTCTTTCGCCGCAACGATCTGGACCAGTCGGTATACTTAATTGAAACGGGAGCCGTAGAGGTTTTTGACCCGACGCGGGATGAGGACGATCTGGTCACCGTAATTCAGGAGTTCCATTTCTTTGGTGAGTGGGAGGCGATCTTCCAGGAACCACGGATGTTCGGTGTCCGGGCTCGCCGGGCGTGTCTGTGTTACGCGATCTCCGGTGAGGAGTTTCGTAGTGCCCTGCAAATCTCTCCGGGCTTTGCCCAAGGTTTTGGGACGATTCTGCGTGAGAACCAGGGCATCTTTGCCGCCTTCGACCGGTTTAAGGTGGATCTGCTCCAGAGCGCGGGGCGCGGACACATCAGCATCGAAGCCCTGCTACCCATGTACCGCGCGCTGCAGCCGGCATTGCATCGCGGTGTCGGTGAGTCTTCCCGTATCAACTCTGTAGCGGGAGTCCCTCTTTCTCGACGAACTCAGCGTGGTCCTTGTATCTCCTGCCGAGTCCGATGACGGTGATCGGCTCGTACTGGCTGAGCGCGTTGAG
>JAWOCO010000055.1:0-9273 GCA_046483765.1 Alkalispirochaeta sp.
CACCGTCCCGATGCCAATTAGCATGACGAGAAGGACCACCGCCGTGGTCACGCGTATTCCCGGTAGGTGCAAGCCATATCGCTGCATTTCGGGAGAGTACACTACCCACCGGCGGGTACGCCATACCGGCACCCCGCTCCAGGGGCTCACCCACGCGCCGGCTCAGGCCGGAGGCAATCGTCGCCGACGCACCCTTACCGATAGACCCGTTTCATGAGTAGGTTATCCAGTATAGTTACAACTGGAAGGAGCTAACACAATGGAATACCGAAAACTCGGGGCCTCAGGCCTCAAAGTCTCCGCCCTGTCCTTTGGATCATGGGTAACCTTCGGCAAGCAGGTTGATGTAGACCTGGCGGCGGAGGAGATGAAAGTCGCCCTGGATCACGGGGTGAACTTTTTCGACAACGCCGAAGCCTATGAAAAAGGCCAGTCGGAAATCGTCATGGGCAAGGCGATTAAAAAGCTGGGACTCGCCCGCAAGGATTACGTCGTATCTACCAAGATCTTCTGGGGCGGCACCGGCCCCAACGACCGGGGCCTCTCCCGCAAGCACATTGTGGAAGGGGTGCGGGCGGCCCTCGAGCGCATGCAGCTGGAGTATGTGGACCTCGTCTACTGCCATCGCCCCGACCGGGAGACTCCCATCGAGGAAACGGTCCGCGCCATGAGCCACGTCATCGATCGGGGCTGGGCGTTGTACTGGGGAACCAGTGAGTGGAACGCTGAGGAACTCCGTCAGGCCTACGAGGTGGCATATCGGTTGGGATTAACTCCTCCCACGATGGAGCAGCCGGAGTACAACATGTTTCACCGGCAGCGGGTAGAAATTGAGTACGGACCGCTCTACCGCGATTATGGCCTGGGAACCACGATTTGGAGCCCGTTGGCCTCCGGCGTGCTCACCGGAAAGTACGGGAAGGGCATCAAGGATGGTCGGCTCACCCTGCCCGGGTACGAATGGCTTCGGGAACGGTATGAAACAGCCGACGGTAAGTGGCGTATTGACACCGTGGAACAGCTGCGGCCCGTGGCTGATGAGCTGGGAGCCACCTTGGCCCAGTTGGCGCTGGCGTGGACGCTGAAGAATCCCCACGTCAGTACGGTGATCACCGGCGCTTCCAAGACGGAGCAGGTTGCGGAAAACATGAAAGCCCTGGACCTCTATCCCAAGCTCGACGATGCGGTAATGGAACGCATAGATACGATTCTCGGGAACCGTCCGGACCCGCTGGATAATTTTCGCTGAGGAGATACGATCCTGAGTTCGGGGAGGGTGCGCCCTCCCCGATCCTACCCTTCCGTCACCCCCCGACATGAGAGTAGTTGCTATCCCGTCGCGGTGACGCTATTCTTGGAGTATGGGAATATTCGATACGGTATTTATGGCACCGCCCCGTCGGTGTCGCAACTGCGGATCAGAAATCGACCAGGTTCAGACAAAGGCCTTCGAGCCGGGACTTCGGGAATATTCGATAGGAGACGTGATCACCGGAACTCCGCTGGTGAGCGGAGTGATTCGGGAAGACCTGTACTGTCCGTCGTGTAACCAGACACCGCAAAGAGTTTACTTCGCTGTGTGGCACTCTTTACTGGTCGGTATTTGTGATACGCCCGACGATGCAGAAGAACGCATTCGCAACGTTGACCGTGCTGAGCTCCTGGATTATCTAGCGGAGCACCAGCAGCAAGCGTTGCAGTGGCACGATCGCTTCTCCCGTCTCTACGGAGAACTCCAGAACCTGCATGACTACCAACAGCGGAGTAGTCTCGAGAGTGAGACCTCCGGACGGGACAGTCCGAAGTTTTTTCGTATCCGGGAGTTCGTGGATAGCGACGACCCGCTGGGATCCCTGATTCGTGCAAACAAACCGGTTAATCCTGAGGACGAGACGGAAGTTGCCGGGGAAGAGGAGAGCGGTTAGCGCGGACTCCTACGTTGCTGCCGGATCTCTTCGTGCCGCGCTCTCACCATTCCCGTGATTTCCCGGAACACACGTTCCAAGTAGTGCGGTTGTAAGCCGGCATCCTCAGCGAGATGCTGCAGTCGTGCCAACTGCTCGCGTTCCCGCTCAGCGTCCAGGGGGGCAAGATCTAATTCCGCTTTCAATTGCCCAATCGTTTCCGTTACCGAGAACCGTTCCGCCAGAAGATAGACCAAAGCCGCGTCAAGACGATCGAGAGTCTCCCGATGCGTTGTCAATTTCGTTGTTGCATCCGTCTTGTTACTCACCGGTACAGCTTACACTACCGGTGGCCGTGGGTCATCCGCAAAGAAGCATGCCGCCCGGTGGCGACCTTCCGGACCGTAGGGCAGGAGTTCGGGCTCTTCCCCGCGACACCGCTCAGTGGCCCGGTAACAGCGAGGGGCAAAATTGCATCCTTCCGGAAGATGTGACGGATTGGGTAGCTCCCCGGACAACTCGAGGCGCGGCGGCCGCTGCTGCCCCGGCTCAGGAACACTGGCCAGTAATACGTGGGTATACGGATGGCGGGACATCTCGAAGATCTCCGCCACCGTTCCATGCTCCACCACTTTCCCCAGGTACATCACCGCCACGCGCTCGCACAGGTAATCCACCACCGCCAGATCGTGACTGATAAACAGGTAGGTGAGCCCCAGCTCATTCTTCAATCGGCCCAGGAGCTGCAAGATCTGCGCCTGAATGGAGACGTCCAGAGCACTTACCGGCTCATCGAGTATGAGTATTTCCGGGTCCACCGCGAGGGCGCGGGCAATACCGATCCGTTGCGCCTGACCTCCGGAGAACTCATGGGGATGGCGATCAAGAAATTCCTCTCGCAGGTTCACCCGTTCCATGAGCTCGCGGGATTTCCGCTCCCGCTGCGCCGGCGTCAGATCCAGCAGATGGCGCATGGGCGCCTGGAGAATCTCGCGCACCGTTTTCCGGGGATTCAGCGAGCTCTGGGGATCCTGAAAGACAAACTGAATCTTGCGATAGATTCGGCGGCGGTGAGCACCTCGGAGCTCCGCCAGATCCTCGCCTCGGAACCGAATCGACCCGGCGGTGGGTGGAATGATCCCCATGATCATCCGCGCCACGGTACTCTTCCCGCATCCGGACTCCCCCACCACGCCCAATGCGTCGCCCCGGCGGAGCTCAAGATCTACCCCGTTCACCGCATGAATCGTGGGAGCCCGGGGAGCCAGAAATCGTCGTTGCCCTCCAAAGGTGCGCTCTACTCCGCGCAGTTCTAGTAGCAGTTCCGCGTCGCTGCTCATAGTTCGGTTCCTTCTACCCGGATACATCGGGCGTCCCGGCCCTCCGTACGCCGCAGCGGCACCGCCGCCGTGCGGCACGCCTCCATCACCACATCACAGCGATCGGCAAAGCGACACCCCTGAGGAAGGTCGTCCAACGCGGGAGGGAGACCGGGAATCGCTGAAAGCGTTCTGTCCCGCTCACCCAGGCGTGGCACACACTCCATGAGCCGCCGGGTATAGGGATGGAGCGGCCGGCGATAGATCTCATCAACTGTACCGGATTCCACCACCTGCCCCGCGTACATCACCACCACTCGGTCGCAGACCTCACTGATTACGCCAAAATCGTGAGAAATGAATACCAACGCCACCCCTTCCGACTGACGCAGGTTGTCCAGGAGCTTCAGGATCTGCGCCTGGATCGTCACGTCCAGGGCGGTGGTGGGCTCATCGGCGATTATCACATCGGGATCGTTGGCCAACGCTACGGCGATCCCCACGCGCTGACGCATTCCCCCGGAAAGCTCATGGGGATAACTGTCGAGCCGCGCCTCGGCATCGGGGATCTGCACCTTCTGCATCAGTTCCAGTGCCCGCGCTCGGGCCGCCCCACGACCAACCCCTTGGTGGTAGCGGACCGACTCCGCGATCTGTTCGCCGACGCTAATCAGCGGGTTGAGACTGGTCATGGGATTCTGGAAGATATAGGCGATGCGGTTTCCACGGTAGTGGCGGAGCCGTTCAATACGGGCGCCTATGAGCTCTTCACCGTAGTATCGAATGCTTCCGTTCATGATCCGTCCCGGTGGTGTGGGCACGAGCCCCAGCACCGACAACGCCGTCACCGATTTCCCGCTTCCCGACTCTCCCATAATTCCCAGGGCCGTACCGCGGTCGATGTGAAAACTCACCCCGTCGGCCGCGCGTACCGCACTATTCACGCGCCCCTGCTTTTGCCGGAACCACGTCTGCAGGTTCTCCACCGCGAGAGAGGGCTGGTCCGGCGCGGAAGCGTCGGCGGATACCTCCGGGGCACCCGCTCCCTGCGGCCGGCCAAGACGCTTCCGCAGTTCAGCGTCCACCTCGGTGGCTGGTCGGGGACTCACCAGCGCTCCGGAACGCAAGTACGGGTCCAATACATCCCGCAGTCCATCCCCCAGCAGATTGATCCCGATCACCAGCACTAGAATCACCAACCCCGGTAAGGTTGCCACGTGGGGCGCCGTGAGAATCGACTTCCGTCCCTCTCCCAACATCGAACCCAGGTCGGCGGTAGGAGGCTGCGCACCAAGGCCGAGAAAGCTCAGTCCCGCCGTTTCCAGAATCATCCATCCCACGGTGGTGGAAATCGTAATGAAGATCACCGGCAGGACGTTGGGGAGCAACTCACCGAAAAGTATCTGCATATCGCTCTTGCCGCTGAGGCGGGCGGCGTCTACATACTCCAGGCGGACGAGGCCCACGGTGGCCCCGCGCACGTTGCGCGCAAAGAAGGGAATATTTACGATCGAAATAGCGATGAGCGCGTTAAATAGCCCCGGCCCCAGGACCGCCACGATCGACAGTGCCAGGAGCATATAGGGAAACGCCATCAGCATATCCACGCCGCGCATGAGGGTATTATCGAGGATACCGCCGTAGAAGGCGGAGAAGATTCCGATCAGCGAACCAATCAACGCGGCGATAGCGGTGGCGGAAATGCCCACCGCCAAACTCACTCGCAACCCCCAGATCAGGCGGGAGAGCATGTCCCGTCCCAGTTCGTCAGCCCCCAGGGGCCGATCCTCACTTCCCGGGGGCAGCATCCGCATGTCCAGGTTGGTGGCATTGGGATTGGGGAGCGGCAGGATGGGCGCCAGCAGGGAGATCGCGATCACTCCCAGGACGATCGCCAGGCCCACGGTGGCCAACCGATTGTAGAAAAACCGTCGTAGCTTGGAAGAAGAACTCACCGAAACTCCTTAGACACTGATCCGCGGGTCGAGGAGATGCTGAAAGACATCAGCGGTGAGATTGATCAACACGTAGATCGCAGCCACCACCACGACGCCACCCTGCACGAGCAACACGTCTCGCGTGAGGATCGCATTCACCAGCATGCGCCCGATTCCCGGCCACTGAAAGACCGTTTCAATATAGACGGCTCCCCCGATCACGAACCCCGCCTGGATACCGAGGACGGGAATGATGTTTACCAAAGCGTTTTTGTAGGCGTGTTTCATGATCACCGTCCGCTCCGGCAGGCCCTTGGCACGGGCGGAGCGCACGAAATCACGGCGGAGGACCTCAAGCATCGTGGATCGGGTGAGTCGGGCAATGACCCCCGTAGCCACAACGGCCAGCGTCATCGCCGGCAGCACCAGGTGGCGGAGCACATCGAGCACGCCTCCGCCGCCGATCACCGCAGTCATACCGCTTACGGGAAACCATCCCAGGTTGAGCGAAAACGCCAGCACAAACATCAATCCCAACCAGAACGACGGCGTGGATATGCCAATGAGCACGACAAACGTGAAAACGGCATCCTGCCACCCGAACTGCTTAATCGCGGCGATCACGCCGGCGACCATTCCCATGATCGAGGCCAGAATCAACGAGGTTCCCGCCAGGAGCAACGTGGGTCCCAAACGGTCCAGGACTTCATCCAGTACCGGCCGTTGCAGGGTATAGGAGCGGCCAAAATCCCCCTGCAGGATATTTCCTAACCAGATGAAATAGCGTTTCACCATCGGCTCATCCAGTCCCAAGTCGCTACGCACACGGGCCACGTTTTCCGGAGTCGCAAACGACCCGAGAATCGCCTGCGCCGCGTCGCCGGGAAGCATCGCCATGATGAGGAATACGATCACTGAGATGCCCAAAAGCACGGGCACAACCAGGATCAGACGTTTGATGATATATCGGTACATATCAGGTTCCTGCCCACAACACCGGGACGGCGCAGCGCGCCACCCCGGTATCGGTCATTCGCGCATTTCCGCGCAACTAATCAAAACTTACCGGAGCAAGCTTCAAGAGAAACGAGGGCTGCAGACTGAAATTCTGCAGGTCGGAGGTGGCCACGGCATTCTGCTGCCAGTTGGCAACGAACACCCAGGGCGCGTCGTCATAGACGATTTCCTGCACCTCGCGGTACAGACGTGCCCGTTCCGCCTGATCCGTACTTCGTCGCGCCTGAGCCAACAGCTCGTCAACCTCCGGATTTGAGTAGTACCCTGAGTTGAATCCGCCCTCCTCCGGCCACGCCTCAGTGCGCAGCGCCAGGAACGGCAACGTGTCGGGGTCATTGGTCATCCACGCCATTTGCGCCATGTCCGCCTTGCCTTCGAGCCCTGGATTTACTCTGCCGAGAAACGTGTTCCATTCGTACGTCTCGATGGACACATCGAGTCCAACCGCTTCCAGGTCGGCCTGAATCGCCGTTCCCATGGGCACCGGATCCAGCATGCCGGAGCCGCCCTCGGTAACGTAGAACACCAATTCTTCACCGGCATATCCCGCCTCTTCGATGAGCTCCTGAGCTCGCTCTGGATCGTACGGATAGGGGTCGAGGTCCTCGTTATAGGCCCAGTCGAAGGCGGGAGGAATCGGGCTATCGGCCACGGTGGCAGTACCCTGGAGCACGTTGTCCACCAATCCTTCCTTGTCGATCGCGTAGTTCACCGCCTGCCGCATCGCCTTGTTGGTAAACGGTCCTTCCCGCAGGTTCAAAATCAGAAACCACAGGTGAGGACCCGCTTGCTCGTATACCGAGAATTCATCACGCTGTTCAAAGACCTGCACACTGTCCGGCGGAACTTCCACCATCAGATCAAGTCCACCGGAGAGCATTTCGGTGACCCGCGTGTTGGCATCGGTGATCGGGCGAAAAATAACCTCATCAACACCCACCGGACCATCCCAGTAATCCTCATTAGCCTCCACGGTGACGCGGGTATTGCTCTCCCAGTCTACAAAGCGAAACGCCCCGGTGCCCACCGGATTTCGACCGAAGGAGTCGCCATGGGATTCCACCGCCGCTGGAGAGACCAGCAGTCCCGTGGGGTACGCCAGATTCGACATGAGTGGCGCAAAGGGCTCATCCAAAACCAGCTGCACGGTGTATTCATCTACCACCCGCGTCTCCTGGATTGCACTGAAGTAAAAGGAGAGAGGAAACGGACCGGTGTCGTAGTAGGGATGACTCTCATCCAGCATACGGTCAAAGTTAAACTTCACCGCCTCCGCGTTAAACGGGGTCCCATCGTGAAAGGTCACCCCCTCCCGCAACTCGAAGGTGTACACCGTTCCATCTTCACTAATCTCCCAATCGGTGGCCAACGCCGGTTCCACCGCCAGAGATCCATCCTGGAAGCGAACCAGGCCGTCGTAGATGTTAACCAGAATCCGGAAATCGTTGACCGCCGTCACCGTGTGAGGATCCAGGGCGTTGGGTTCGGCGATCTGTCCAACCACCAGCGTCTCCGGTCCCTCTTCCTGTTCACCGGCTCCCGCGGCAGACACCGCCGAAGCGATCACGGTTACCATGACGACGAATGCCATCCAACGTTTCATACGCACTCCTTTACAGCAGCGACAACGGTAGTCACCCATTGACTACTTCTCCAACTCCCGCTGCTGATTTTCCACAAAGACACCAAAGATCCGGTCCAACTCCGCCACCGGCTCCGCGTGATCATCTACCCGCAGATCCACCGCCCGATCATCCCGGCCGCCGTATCCCGCTCCCGCAGCAGTCACCAGTACACCCGCGGCCTGTTTACCGCGTTTATCGCCTCCCGCGGCTTCCCCGGCTCGAAGCGCGGCAATCAGCGCCTCCGCCATCGCCTGTGCCCGTCGGTGTTGGGGGGAAACGGGACCGGGGCGGTAGTACACCCGGTGAAAGGCATCAACCATCGCCGCGGGCACCTCTTGGGATGCAAGCATATTGCCCAACGCCACAACTCCCGTGTCTTGGTACGAGGCCACGATCGGTGTACATTGGTTCCCGGAGAAATGCGCCACGCCGCCGGTGGCACTCACTACCGCCACCTGACGCAGCGCCCGGCGCGCATCATCGGCCAGAACCGCCTCCAGCACCTGTTCCGGGGGCTGCCCTTCGGCCAGCATCGGCAATCCCCGCCGGCCATGGCTGCGATCCGCAACGGATTGGGTAATCACCACCCCAGCACCGGCGGCGGCGTGCAGCACCAACGACCCCACCGCCACGTAGCGCGAGGCGGTAGCGCACCCGGCGATCCCGTGGATGGGGTCCACGGCGCCGATGGAAAACGTGGTCTGATGGGGCGCGGTGCGTGGTGGCGATGATCGAAACATCGCCACAAGTATGTATGATTATACAAGTTAAGTGCAAGAGCCAGACGGTCCGTTGCCCGACAACGGGCTCCGCCCCGCACCACGCTCCCGGGCACCCCGCGCACCCTCACACATCCTCACGCACCACGCTCCCGGGCACCCCGCGCACTACACCCGCGGCGCCGCCCAGGACGCACCGCCCAGGGCGCACCACAGGCCACACAGCGCACCACACACCATAGACTACACCGCGGCGGATTAGCCGGTCTCCTCCGGATCACCCAGGGCGGAGCGGATCGTCTGCAGCAGCTCATCACCAAACTGCTCCAGCTTGGCCTCCCCGATTCCATGGCACCGCAGGAGTCCGGCGCGGTCGGTGGGGCGGTTGCGGGCGATAACTTTGAGACTCTTATCGGAGAGGATTACGTAGGGCGGCACCGACCGCGCCCGGGCCAGTTCTTTGCGTAACAGACGCAGCCGCTCGAAGAGGCGCTGCTGGTCCTCCCGGAGGGGAATGGCTGACGCGTCACGCGCCGTCCCCGCCGGCGAGTCGGTAGTTAACGCGGCCCCTCGGGAGGGGTCCCTCCGCCGGCGGCGCGCGCCGGAGCCGGATCCCTCCCGTTCCGCCGTCGCCGCGCTCACCACCGTCTGGCGGGCTCCCAGCACCTGGCGGCCGGATGCGGTCAGCCGAAACCCGCCGGGACGGGACTGGCCTTCGATCTTCTGTCGCTCTAAGTACCCACCGCTCTCCA
>JAWOCO010000134.1:0-9608 GCA_046483765.1 Alkalispirochaeta sp.
CGAACGATGAAGAGTGACTGCCTGGTGGGAGTTGTGGAGCACGTAACCTCGCCCCTGGACGAGACCGAGCCGGGGTGGCGTACGGCGGGGCGCCGCGGTGTGATCCAGCTCCTGAACTGACCCGCTCAGGATTTGACATTCTCCAGGAGTGTACAGATAATTTCCGACATGACATCCGGCCCGTCCGATACCGACCGATTGCGGCGGGAATTAACGTTCCGCACCGCGCTGGTGAGTCTTACGAATGAGCTTCTCGCCTCACAGCTGGACTCAACCTTTTACCAGACGGCCCTGGAGCGAACGGTGGAACTGGTGCCGGCGGCGGACGGGGGGAGCGTGCTTGCCCGCCACGAAGACGGCCGCTACTACTTCGAGGCGGCGCATCGCTTCGATCTGTCCTCGCTGCAAGAGGTATCCCTCTCAGAAGATGATCTTGGCTCCCGACGGGACCACACCGGCGTCACCGTGATTAGTGTGGCCGACTATAACCACCGCCTCCAGGAAGACCAGGTGGACCGCTTCCGGGACGCCGGCAACCTGGATCGCATTGAGGCTACCCTCTCCGTACCGCTACGAGTTGGCGAACAGCTGCTGGGCTACTTCAATCTGGACAATTTTTCCAAGGCCGATGCCTTCACCGCGCAAGATATGGAGATCGCCGCGGCGATCGGTGCTCAGGTGTCGGTGGCGCTTTATCGACTGATATTGGAACACCGCTTGGTAGAAGAACGCAAACGCTACCAGCACATGGCACACCACGATCCCCTGACCGATCTGGGAAATCGGCGCCTCTTCATGGATTCACTTCGCCGGGCGCTGTCGGTGGCGACGCGGCAGCACTCTCGAGTGGGGGTGCTGTTTGTAGACATGGACGGGTTTAAGGCGGTGAACGACAACTACGGCCACGACGTCGGTGACTTCGTCCTTACGGCCACCGCCGAACGTCTGCGGGCGGGCGTACGGGGTGGTGACGTTCCCGCGCGCCTCGGCGGTGATGAATTTGGGATTATCCTCATGGATATCCAAGGTACCGATGCGGCCACGGCGGTTCATGACAAGATCAAAGCGGCTCTGACGCAACCGATTGCGTTTCGGGAGCATTCAATCTTGGTGGGAGCCAGTATCGGCATCGCGATCTTTCCGGATGACTCCGACGACCTGGAAGGTCTGCTCCGGGCGGTGGATAACTCCATGTACCGCGAAAAAACCGGCGATCCGGACCATCGGTTGAGTTGACGCGGCAGCCATGAGGCCATACCGTACGGTATGCGATCGGCGCGTCTCGCCATCATCATTACCGTCGCGGGACTACACGCTGCAGCACCCGCTCTCCTGCTGTTTGGCCACTATCCGGAGGTAACGGAGCGTTGGATCGGCTACGCGATTCCATCTCTGGCAGTATCAGCCTTACTCTCCCTGCTCTTTCTGGCATCCTTGCCGCAAACGGTATATGTCCTCGTGTTTTTGACGCAATGGTTGCTGGTCTATGTAGTAGGATTACCACTGGGAGACTGGATCGGTCTGGAGCTGGTGTTCTCCGTTATTCTGGTGGTGGAGTTTGGCCTTATTGCGCGCCCCGAGGTCTCACTTCCTACCACGCTGGGAGCGATTCTATTCATGGCGACTCAACAGGGCCCCACCAACGCGTGGTCGGTGGCGCTGCCTGCGGTACCGGATGGAGATGTCGCCGGGTACGTCATCATCACCTCGATCGCCACCGCCACGGCTGTGGCGGTGCGGGTCCTCACCATCCGTCTCGTGGCGGCTCGCGCCGTAAGCGAGGAAAAGAACGCGGTCATTCAACGGCTTGTCGATGCGAATATGGAGTATCAACGGTACGCGCTGGAAGTTGAGAAGAGCACCGTCCAGGCGGAACGCGAACGGATCAGTCGCGAGATTCACGACACCGTGGGGTACGCGTTTACCAATCAACGCATGATGCTCGAGGCCTCTACCGTGCTTTTTGACCGCGACCACGCCCGCTTGAAAGAGCTCATCGTCCAGGCCCAGGAGTCACTGAGTGAGGGATATCAACATGTCAGGTCGGCACTCCGAGCACTCCGGGATGTGGGGACCTCGGCACCCAGCCTGAATGCGCGGATCCACCAACTCACCCGCCAATTCTCCGATGTCTCCGGCGTCCGCGTACAGTACGAAGCGGTGGGTCCCGGGGGCACGGGTTCTGAAGAACTTGACCAGGCGTTGTTTCGATCTGTACAGGAAGGTATCACCAACGCGTTTTGCCACGGCGCTGCGAAACACGTTACCGTCACTCTCTCCCGGCGAGCCGGCGCCGTGCATCTGCGCGTCCTGGACGATGGAATGGGCAGCGATGAGGTGCAGGAAGGTATCGGCATCACCGGTATGCGCGAACGGCTGGCTCCATTTGCCGGGTCCATAAGCTATCGCAGTCTGTCACCGGGGTTCGTGCTGGAAGTAGAGGTACCCCAGTGAATATCGCCCTCGTTGACGATCAGCGGCTCTTTTTGGAGAGTATGCGCGCCATCCTGGAAAACGTGGATGAGGATTTTCACATCGCAGGGGTTGCGGAGAATGGGGTGGCAGCGATCGCCCTGGCGGAGCGGGTCAGCCCCGACCTAATCCTCATGGACGTCCGCATGCCCGAAATGGATGGCGTGGAAGCGACGCGGCGCATCCGTCTGCAATTTCCCGCGATGAAGATCGTCATGCTCACCACCTTTGAGGATGACCAGTACGTCCATGACGCCATGCGCTATGGCGCGTCAGGGTACCTGCTGAAATCGATCTCTACGGGAGAACTTCTCACGGCGATCAGAGCGGTGCAGGCCGGGGTGGTAACGATTGATCCCCATGTGGTAATGCAGCTCATGCATAGCGGGGAGTCCGGTACGGAGGATTCCGCTGGGCAGCCGGTACCACCGGAATGGTTTGATCGACTGAGCCGTAAGGAGCGGCGAATCCTGGCACTGGTGGTGGCGGGTTACCACAACCGGGAGATCGCCGAGTCGGTACACGTGGCCGATCAGACGGTACGCAACTACATCAGTTCCATTTACGACAAACTGCACGTCACAGATCGCGTCTCGGCGATTCGGATCGCCCGGGAATCGGGCCTCTTTTAGCTATCCGGGTCCGGCTGATAGTACAAATTGAGTACATCAGTAGTACACCTGTACGATTGTACTTCTCCCGCAATGCACCCACCATAGGAGGTAGTCTTTTCAAAAGGAGAGGTGCTTATGAAAGCAATACGAACAATCATCGTAACGATGATCCTGGTGGGTTTGGTCCTACCAGTCATGGCAGGCGGCCGACAAGAAGGGGCGCAGCCCTCCGCCGACGCCGTGGAAATCACTTTGGGTTCATGGCGGGTGGACGACGTTGAACAGATGAGTCGCCTGATCGCGGCCTTCAACGAAGAATACCCCGACATCCGGGTCAACTTCGATCCCACCACCCCACCCGATTACAACGCCACGCTGCGCCTGCAATTGGAGTCAGGAACGGCGCCGGACGTCTTTTATGCGCGTAGCTACGCCACCGGACAAGACCTGTTTTCGGAAGGCTACATGCTGGATATGAGCGATGCCGAGTTTGTGGCAGAGCGCTACGACGAAGGCGCCCGTGCCCCATGGCAGATGGAAGACGGCACGCAGTTTGCGATGCCCCTGGTGGCAGTGAGTCATGGGGTCTATTACAACCAGGATCTCTTTGACGAACTGGGACTGGACGTTCCCCAGACCGCCGTAGAGTTCATTCAGGTGGCGGAACAGATCAAAGATGCCGGCTATATTCCGATCGCCAACGGCTTGGCCGATGAGTGGGATATCGCGGAAGTGGTCTGGATGAATATCGCTCCCAGCTTTCTCGGTGGCCGAGAAGCACGGCTGGAGTATGAAGCGGGCGAGCGCCCCTTCAACGACGACGCCATGGTAAGCGTGTTTCGGGCGATGGAATCCCTGGAGCCGTATCTCCCCGATGGATATCAGGCGATCAGCTACAACGACAGCAAGGCGCTGTTCCTCCTGGGAGAGGCTGCAATGTGGTTTGATGGATCCTGGACGATCAGTGAGTTCGAGGCTTCAGACCCGGACTTCAACTGGTCGGTGTTTGCGCCGCCGGCACCCTCCGCCGACGAGCAGCGGATCACCTTCCACCCCGACGCCGGCGTGGCGATCAATCCTGACAGTGACCATATCGATGAAGCGATGATCTTTGTGGAGTGGCTGTCCGGCCCCACCGCCTCCGAGGTCTTGGGGAACGAACTGGCGGGATTTTTCCCGATGGTTGCCGAAGCCCCCACCCTCACCAATGAGCACGCCAACGAGTTTCTGGCGCTCAACCAGGGACGCGAACTGGATGTTCGCTTTCCGTGGCCCAAGCTGATGAACGGCGATCCCAGTGGATACAATCTTATTCAGCAGGGGTCGATTGAGGTGATCACCGGAGAAATCTCACCACAAGAAGCTGCCGACCGCATGGAGGAAGGCATTTCCCAGTGGTACGAGCCGGCGATGTAGCAGAGCAACACCGGGGTGAGGGCACCTGCATCTCACCCCGGTTCTGTGCACTCACCACCCTGGACCGGAGGAACCATGCTGCAACGGCGAACCTTACCTCGAATACCCGTCTGGATTTGGTACATGCTGCCCGGTCTCATCGTATATACGATGTTCATGGCGGTCCCACTTTTCAAATCGCTGCAGTTGAGTCTGTATACCGGGAGCGGTTTCCGCATCGAAACGTTCGTCGGATTTGACAACTACCGCCGGCTCCTCACCGAGGGTGAGGTGGCGCGACGTTTCTGGGGCGCTTTCGGCAACACCTGGATCTTCTTTCTGGTGCATATGCTGGTACAGAACTCCCTTGGACTGCTATTCGCACTGCTTCTTAGTAGCGAAACGCTCAAAGGGAGATCTGCCTACCGCACGATTATCTTTGTTCCGGCAACGTTGGCGATCGTGGTGACCGGGTTCCTGTGGAAACTGCTGCTGAATCCGCAGTGGGGCGCAGTCAATCTGGTACTGGAGATGATCGGGTTGGGCGAGTTTGCGCAACCCTGGCTGGGACTGGAGGGGACCTCCCTCATCGTGATCTCGCTGGTCTCCAGCTGGCAGTGGGTGGGAATTCCCACGATGATCTTCTTAAGCGCACTCCAGGGGATATCCAATGACCTCTTTGAAGCTGCGGATATCGATGGGGCGGGAACGTGGATCACGTTCTGGCGCATCAAGCTCCCCCTGATCTGGCCCATTATGGGCGTCGTGGCGATTCTGACCTTTACCAATAACTTCAACGCCTTCGACGTCGTGTTTGCCATGGCCGGAGCCAACGGTCCTCCCGGATTTTCCACCGACATCCTGGGAACCTACTTCTATCGGGTGGGTATCGCCGGGGAGCATCCGGTGGGAATCCCCGACATGGGCTTAGGAGCGGCGGTGGCCTCGATTATCTTCGTAGTGCTCTTCGTAGGGGTTTTACTCATGCGCAGTGTCTTTCAGTCCGACGGAACCGAGGAGTAGCGAGGCGTTATGGCAAAGGTTCAAGTACGGGGTCACCACATCTGGGCTCACATAGTGCTCTCGTTTTGGTCGCTCCTGGTAATCTTCCCGCTGTGGATCATGGTGGTCAATTCCTTCAAGTCGAAGCTGGCAATCTACCGCAGCCCCTTCGGCCTCCCGGTTCCATGGACGATCGACGGATATCTGTCCGTCTTCTCGCGATCAAGTTTTCCGCGCTACTTTCTCAACAGCATTCTGGTGACCACCGTTTCCATCGTGGGGATCGTGATCCTTGCCTCCCTGGCGGCCTACGCTATCGCCCGCTGGAAAAGCCGACTATCCACCGCGGTGTTTCTGTTTTTCCTGGCAGGTATGATGATCCCGATCCGTATCGGAAGCATTAATCTGCTGATGATCATCCGGAATCTGGGGCTCCTGGATCAACTGGTGGGGCTGCTGCCGATTTACATCGCCATGGGAATGCCGATTGGGGTGTTTGTCCTGACGGAGTTCATCCGTACCGTACCGCCGGAGCTCACGCAGGCGGCCTATATCGACGGCGCCGGAAACTTCCGTATCTTCTGGCAGATCGTACTGCCCCTGACTCGGCCGGCGATGGCCACGGTGGCGATCTTCAATCTGGTAGTGCTGTGGAACGACCTCTGGTTTCCCTTGATCTTCATTCGCAGCGAATCCCAGCGGACGCTGATGCTGGGCGTTACGCGGCTCTTTGGTCAGTATCAGACCGACTGGACGCTCATTCTTTCGACCCTCACGGTGGCTACCATTCCCATCGTACTGCTCTACATCCTCATGGCAAAGCAGTTCATCGCGGGCCTCACCGCCGGTGCGGTGAAGGGGTAGCGGCGGCCTCTTCCGGTCCCGTACCGGGCAGGTTGCGCTTCACCCGGAGCGCACCCGCGGCCCGGCACTCGCTACGCGATCAACCGGCCCCGGGCAAATACCGACACGCGACCGGTGGATTCAGAGACCACCACGGAAATCGCATCGGCGGCGGCGGTAATCGCGCGGGCGCTGGCGTGGCGCGTCCCCTCGCCGTGGCGGTGCTCCAGCGTCTCCGGATTCGAGACGATATAGGTTCCGGCGGACTCCACCGTGCCGTCGGGGGAGATCACGAACGCACCATCTATCTTCGAAAACTCCTTAATCGTCTCCTCAATGGAGGGATCCAAGATGTTGCGCGCCTCCCGCGGATACCCCAGGAAAGGATTGACGATCAGCTGGTGAGTCATCGTCCGGATATCCTCCGGTGACGCGATCACAAAGAAACAGCCCACCGGCTTCCCCTCGCGCCCTTCCCGACTGATCTCCCCGGCAAGCTCCTCAACGCGCTGGATCACCTCCCGGGGTATGCCGGGGACCGCGACCCCTCGAGACTCGGTGCGGATCGGCACGAGCCGAATCGATTCCAGGACTCCCCCGTGGGCGCGCCCAAAGGTGACCACGACGTTGGAGAGACCGGCATACAGCCCTTCCATCACCCCTCGGGACACGGCGCTCACCACGGATCGCTCGTCTACTTCAGAAAACGGATAGGGAGCCACCAGGCTCTTCCCCTGCGTCGGGGCGCCGCCGGCCGCGCCGGTTGATCCGGCCGCGCCGGGTGAGCCGCTCGGGTCGGTTGAGCCACCCAGCACATATCCGTCAAAGATCGCCCACAGGGGATCGGGAACCTGGCTCTCCGGGAAGGTGGCGGCCACGATCGCCGGCTTGGTATTGGGAAGGGTGTCTGCCAACGCCACCGCACTTCGCAGGAGCGCCGCGTTGGACCGTTGGGGATCGGTTGCGTGCCACCGTCCGAGAACCTCGGCGATCGATGCAGGAGTATCCGCGTCGAACACCGCGTCCCGGACGCCGGCGGACCGCAGGATCCGCGCCATCGTACCCATGGCGGCGAGATGGTTGTCTTCGCCGCCGACAAACAGCACTACCAGCTTCACCGCGGGGTGGGCAGGATTCCAGTTGATGCCGGAAGTACAGCGCCCCAGAACGATCACCGTCTCCGAGATGTCCGACCGCAGGGCGTGGGGAAAGGCGATTTCATCGGCCACGCCGGAGGTTGCCAACGCTTCCCGTTCCATCGCCAAAGCAGCGATCTCCTCGCCGGTCATCTCCGGCACGTTCTCCGCCGCGTAGTCGGCGAGCTGCCTGATCGCATCTTCTTTGCTGGTGGCCGTGAGTACGGCGGTGCGTAGCGTCGCCTGCCCTTCAGGGATGAGGTTCAGATGGTTGCCTGTCTGTTCCGGTTGAGCCATGAGGTATCGTAATATGAAACGCGATCAGACGCCACGTGTTTGGATCCGACCTCAGGGGGCTGCGGCACTGGAATGTTGCACCAGGTAGGAGAGCAGGTCCGCCCGGGAGGGTATGCTGAGAATCGCCGAGCGCGCTTCCTCGCTGTTGACGATACCTGCGATCCCGGCGAGCACTTGCAAATGGGGGCCGGGGTTCTCTTTGGGAGAGACCACCAGAAACACGATATTGGTGGGCTTTCCGTCGAGCGCTTCAAAATCGATTCCCTCCGGAAGGATTCCCACCGCCACGGTAAGCGAGGTAACCGCATCGGAACGCCCGTGAGGCAACGCCACTCCGTGCTGCATGCCGGTACTCATGGACTGTTCCCGCTCCAGAATCGCCTGCAGCACCGCCTCTCGGTCCGTGATGCGTCCCGTTTCAGCGATCGAGTCAACCAGCTCCTGAATGACCGATTGCTTGTCTCTGCAGCGCATGGACAGATGAATACACCCGATCGGAACATACCGGTACCAGTTCACCACGGCACGGCTGGCGGACTCTACCAAATTGCGCCGAAGTTCAGTGGGTTTGGAGACGTTGCGGATGTGGCTGACCCGCTGCTGCAGACTCAGAATCGATTCATACACCAGGTTGTTCACCAGCGTCACATCATCCCGACGACTGGTAAAGTGCAGGCCCTCCGCGGTGCTCATCATCGCAATGA
This sequence comes from Alkalispirochaeta sp., assembly GCA_046483765.1. GTDB lineage: Bacteria > Spirochaetota > Spirochaetia > DSM-27196 > Alkalispirochaetaceae > Alkalispirochaeta. Next base: position 8,464 of record JAWOCO010000134.1, read on the forward strand.
AGATCGACTCTTTACGCATGTGGTAGATCCGTTTGTCCCGATCACCCTTGGCCTCGTTCACGTAGAAGCCCTCGCCCCGCATCGTGCTTACCACATCGGAGAGGAGAAAGTGCGTGAGATCTTGGGAGCCGAAGTCAAAGCTGGTCGTCACCATTTCATCATCCACCACCTCACGCCGGGTGGTGCGCACGTCGCTCTGCAACAGACGATTGAAAATGGGCGGACCGATCATGGTAGAGACCAGCGTCATGAGGATCGTGACCCCGAAGAGGCGGTCATCGAGGACACCGGAACCGATTCCAATGGAGGCGATTACCAGGGCCACCTCACCGCGAGGCACCATCCCAAAGGCGATGCGGGTTGCCCCGGCCCCGGTGAACCCCAGACCCAGGGAGGGGATGCCGCAGCCCACGAGCTTGCTGATCACCGCCAGCGCGCCAAAGAACAGCCCAAAAAACAGCACCTCTCCCGAGGCGATCACGGTGAGGTTGATCAGCATGCCGATCACCGTGAAGAAGATCGGATCAAAGAACTGGTGCACCGTCTCAATCTTCTCCTGCACCAGGTAGGCGATATCCGTGTTGGCCAGGGACAGTCCCATCACGTAGGCACCGATAATCATCGCCAAGCCGGCGGCCTCAAACAGCCCCGCCAGGATTAGCGCTAGACCCAGCGACAGAACGGCGATCTGCGGCGGACTCTTTACCGCCTTCAAGAGCGCGCTGATCCGCCGGGCAAAGACGATTCCCAGGGTGGTGAAGCCCAACCACACCCCGATCGCGCGCCCGCCGATCGCCAGCACCTCCCGCCACAACTCCCCGTTCTGCGGGGTTCCCTGCAGCGCGTCCACCCCGAGCACCACCGCCAGCAACGTTATTCCCACCACATCCTCGATCACCGAGGCGGAGAGAATCGTCACCCCCTCGGGGGCGGCCATTTTGTGGCGTTCACTGAGGATGCGGCCGGTAATATCGATGGAGGTGGCGATCGCCACAACCCCCAAGAAGAGGCTCCGGGGATCGGTCCAGGCGGAGCCCACCATGAGCCGACCCACCACGATTCCGGCGATCACCGAAAGCACGGCGCCGCTGAGCCCCACCACGCTGCCCTTGAGGGCAAAGCGCAGAAACAGGCGGATATCGGTC